>NZ_JBHSQV010000031.1:0-68491 GCF_042658665.1 Marinicrinis lubricantis | reverse complement strand
TATCACTAGCGTTGCATAAATATTTTCAGATAATTCAGATTATTAGTTTCCAGGTGAAGGAGCTAAAAAGTTAAATGCTAAGCAATAAGGTGCTCCTATCCATTTGGTAAATATATACAGTTAGACTTTAGCGGACAACGACATGTTATGGGTCTATGTACTTCCTCGGCTTCTCCATTGAATGCGACGGAACCATTTTGTATATGGCTTCCAGAGTAATGCTTGAAGCCAACGCCTAAGTTGAAGCAACGATTGTTTCGCCTCGGTTTCCATTCTAACAAGTACGAGAAGGCAGTAGGCGATCAGTGCGGCATAAATTTGGTTTTGCACCGCATTTTCACTTGTGCCATAAAAAGTCTTAATTCGAACATGCTGCTTGAGCCATTTGAAGAATAATTCAATCGCCCAGCGTGAACGATAGATGTCGCTAATTTCGTTAGCACTCAAATCAAAACGGTTCGTAATAATACGGATTTCTTTGCCTTGAGTATCAACGGTTTCAACTAAACGAAATACATTTTCCGTCCGTTTCTGGGTGCTTCCGATGACGACCATTGCGTCGGAGGTTACGCTGCTATCTTCAGGGATCGTAAAGTGTTCTAACGTTCGGACGACTGAGTTTTTCTTCAGCCGTGATGCAAAGAAAATGCCATCATCGAAAAAACGGTCGAACATCTCGTAATCCATATACCCGCGATCAAAGACGTACATGGCCTCTTTTTCATCGACCAGAACTTCAAGTTGCTCATGATCGTGCACATCTGCTGGTGTAATGGTCACTTTCTCGGGATAAGTCATGTCTTTATCTACAAATACCAAACGAAGGTGTAATTTGATGCCTGCTTTGGTTTTTCGGAAAGTTGCCCACTTGTAATTTGTGAGATTCAACGGGATCGTGCTTGAATCAATGATTTTCAATGGCATGCTAACTTTTCGATGTTGCTTGTTACCCTGGATCTTCTGAACCAGATCGAGAAAGAGGTTCGCAAAGATAGATGGATCAACTTCCTGGTTTTTACGAGAAAGCTGCGAAGCACTGATCGAATCAAGACCAACAGCCTCTTGTAATTCGTCTTCGATGACACTGTCGGAAATGGCTCGCAAGCTCTCCTTTTCATTTAGGTGTGCGTGCAGCAATAACAGCAGTAAAGACTTCGTCGTTAGCTTCTTTGTATAGTAATCTTGTTTCAAATGACTCACTTGTTTTTCAAGTTTTTTAAAATTAATGGGCTCTACCCATTTACCAAATGAAGATAATAGTGTATTCTTGTCCATAGCGGTCCTTTGCAATTGGATTTGGACAGGAATCACCTGTACTTTCCATTGTAAAGGATTTTTTTGTGCCACAAACATAAAAATTTGAATATTCAGTGTATTCTGAAAACCAAGCTTATATTTAATGCAACACTAGTGGAGGCATATGGAATAATTGTTTTAATTCTTGTTGTGATGGACTATCAACCATAGTATAATATAAAACTATGCTAATTCTGATAGGAGGGGATACGTATGAATTCCTCCAAAACGTTGTCTACCGATATGGATTTATTCACTGCAGCATTATTGCAAGTTCCCGTCCAAGTCTGGGGCCGTACCGTGGATGATGTTCTCGTGTTGCTTGAACCTGAGGGAATGATCGGTAAAATCACTCCGAATTTCATCCGGGTGAACGGAAAAAGCTACGACCGCGACGAATGCATCATTCGAGTAGAGGTTCCAAGCTAAGCGGAGGAACATTACAGCCGTTCCATTCATAGTATATTTCAATTCTGTATCGCAGCGAGGCGAATGAGATGAACTCAAAGAAAGAGCTCTATGAATGGAAGAATGCCCTGACCAAAGTTCAGAAGGAATTTGCAAGAAAGAACAAGGAACTGAAATCACAAAGCAAGAAACTCCGAAAGCAAAGTAAGGAGATGGAGATCACTCCCTGGGTAAGCGAAGTGAGGCAATTATACGGACAGGATAACTACAGCTTCATCAAACTGATCCGTCTGCTTCGAAAAAGAGATATTTTATAATAAAACGCACTGCTTCGGAAGTATCCACTTACCGTTGAAGCGGAAGTTTTTATCGCATGTAGAAAAGCTTGAACCGTTCGTACTTTTATCAAGTTCAACTTTTCGATGTGGTAAATCATGAAAGAGACTTCAGCCGAATGGGGGCCAAAGTCTCTTTTTATTGCGCAGCCGATTTACGGTAGTTGATGTAATCCTATTTCCTCCTGTCCCGGCAAAGTCGAAGATGAGGAAGGAGATTCGGGAATATCGGTTATAAATTGACGGATATGCTTCGTACGGCTGTCACTGTCAATCAGTCGATTCGAACCGACTTGGAACACTGCGGAAACGGATATACCGAATATATTGACCCTATCCACTGTAATGAAGGGGTCTACCGACCGGCGTGTTAATTCTAATGGCTCTGTAAGAGACATATGGCGAATCTTCCTCTTATAAATTGGAAATCCAAAGTCCCCTTCTTCATCGTTGTACTCAGAGATTTGACGCTGCACAGCCAGCGCCCTCGACGTAGGTGTCACGGCAGCATTATCCCCTACCTGAAACACACTGGAAAATTGAATCGATTTAATGCGAATCGCACCAACAGCGGATATTCTTTTAAAGTCATGCAGTCCAGTTCTCATTATGCAACCGTTTCAGAGGATATCGGCACGAGTGGTCCAATGATTAAAGATTCCGCCGGAGTGTCGAATGCGGATGAAAGCTGGATCGTCTCCGTATCTCCGATTAAAAAAATCGATGATGTGGAAATGCCGATAATTCTTACTTCGCCAACATGCAGCTGATGATTTGTCACTTCTAGTTTCATAGATGTCCCCCCTATTATCCTGNTGCAATTGGATTTGGACAGGAATCACCTGTACTTTCCATTGTAAAGGATTTTTTTGTGCCACAAACATAAAAATTTGAATATTCAGTGTATTCTGAAAACCAAGCTTATATTTAATGCAACACTAGTGAAGGTTTATGATATAAAATAAATAAATCAAATGGGACATATTAGGAAATCCATAAGGCGTCTGCATCGAAGGAGGAAGCGATCATCGAACTTTCAGCCAGACAAAAAGAAATTATTGAACTCGTGAAAAAGAATGAACCGGTGATTGGAGATCAGATTGCAGAGATGCTGGGGGTCAGCAAACCGACGATTCGTTCAGATCTGTCGATACTCGTCATGCTTGATATTTTAAAGGCGAAGCCGAAGGTCGGATATTTTATCGGAGAGAGACTGCAGCCCGCCAGCCAAAATGCCGAGAAGTTGAGAAGCCTAAAGGTGAAGGATGTATATCAATCGCCTGTCATTGTGAAAGAGACGGTATCGGTGCACGATTCCATCGTCACCTTGTTTTTGGAGAATACGGATCATTTAATTGTCATTAACGAGAAGGGAATTCTGAGCGGGATCGTGTCGAGGAAAGACTTTTTGAAGGTCACGCTTGGCAACAGCAATACGGCTTCAATTCCAGTCAGCATGGTGATGACGAGGCAGCCGAAGCTCGTTACCGTGACGCCGGAAGAACAGGTGGTCCATGCGGCGGAAAAGCTGCTGCGTCATGAGATTGACTCCCTTCCTGTGGTGCAGGAGACGGAACAAGGCGAATATGAAGTGCTCGGCAATATCAACAAATCGATCATTACACAGCTGTATGTTGATTTCGTCAATCAAACGATGAGTTCATAAACGATTTGGGGGAAATAGACATTGAACGATACTCAGGGAGAGCATGTCATTTACGTTTGTTCTGATTCCGTCGGAGAAACGGCAGAAGCGGTCGTCAAAGCGACCATCAAGCAGTTTGCTGCACAGAAGGTGAAAGTAAAGCGTTTTGCCCATATTTCGAGAGAAGAGGAGATTGTACAGCTTGTTGAAGAAGCCGCTAAAGCGGGCAGCTTCATTGCTTTTACGCTCGTACAGCCGGAGCTCCGGGAAATGATGAAGCGGGAATCGATTCGCATGGGCATCCGAACCGTCGATGTGATGGGTCCGATGATGCAGGCGTTCGTCGATACATTTCAAGGCTTGCCGCTGGCAAAGCCAGGCCTGCTGCATCAAATGGATGATGATTACTTCAACCGTGTGGAGGCGGTCGAATTTGCCGTGAAATATGACGACGGTAAGGATCCGAAAGGGTTGATTCAAGCCGACATCGTACTCATCGGCGTTTCCCGGACCTCAAAAACACCACTCAGCATTTTTTTAGCTCATAAAGGATTGAAGGTTGCCAATTTGCCGCTGATTCCTGAGGTAAGAGTTCCGCGTGAGCTTTATCTCATCGAAAAAGCCAAAGTATACGGACTGACCATGCAGGCAGAACGGATTCATAAGATCAGAAAAGAAAGATTGAAAGCGATGGGACTGGATGATCAAGCGAAATATGCCAGCCTGGATCGAATTCAAGAGGAATTGGCGTACGCCCATTCGATTTTTCAAGAGGTGGGCTGCAAGGTCATTGATGTGTCTGAACGAGCGATTGAGGAAACGGCAGGAATGATTCTTGAGGCTGAGCAAAATCTCGTGGGGAGGAAATAGAGGATGGAGAGAGAGTTAGCTTTAGAAATCGTGAGGGTTACGGAACATGCGGCGCTGGCTTCGGCGCCTTGGATTGGACGTGGAAACAAGCATCAGGCGGATGACGCAGCGACAGCGGCGATGAGAACGATGTTCGAGACGGTTGCCATGCAGGGGACCGTTGTTATTGGAGAAGGCGAGATGGATGAGGCGCCGATGCTGTATATTGGAGAAAGAGTCGGCGACGGCAGCGGTCCTCGTGTGGATGTTGCGGTTGATCCGCTCGAAGGAACGGAAATTGTGGCCAAAGGTCTCGATCATGCCATGTCGGTCATTGCAATTGCGCCAACCGGCCATATTCTGCATGCTCCCGATATCTATATGGAAAAGCTGGCGGCTGGGCCACGTCTAAGAGGGAAGCTCGATCTGCGTGATCCGCTCGATGTCACGCTGCGGAAAGCGGCTGAGGAACTGGCTAAGCCAGTCGAGGATTTAACGGTGATGATTCTCGAAAGAGATAGGCACGCTGCCCAAATTCAAACGCTTCGTCAAGCGGGTGTGAAGATCATTCTTCTGAATGGCGGCGATGTCGCGGGTGCGATGGCCCCTGCATTCGAAGAATCGGGTGTCGACTTATATGTCGGCTCGGGCGGTGCACCAGAAGGGGTGCTCGCTGCGGCTGCATTAAGCTGCATTGGCGGAGAAATACAAGGGAGGCTGATGCCTTCCAACCCAGTGGAATATCAGCGCTGCCTCAATATGGGATTGTCTGATCCATCGAAGGTGCTCATGCTGGAGGATATGGTCGGCAACGATGATGTGATTTTCGCGGCGACGGGCATCACACCGGGACGTTTTCTCGAAGGGGTGAAATGGATCTCGAGTGAAAGAATTGAGACCCATTCGATCGTGATGAGAGCCAAGACACAGACGATTCGCTATGTCACTACGCAGCATTACATGCCGAAGAAGCAGTACTTCCTGAAACAGGCATCCAATATGTAAAGCGGCTGTAAGAGGGCGGAGCGGGCAAGACGTGCCTCTCTCCGTTCTATTTGCATCGCTCAGCTTAAAGATTTGATTTCGTGGTAACTGGGAGATTCGAGATGGGCGACGCACTTATTGAAAGTGAGAGTTTCATGTACGGTGGCTGTTCCAAGACGGTTGGAGCGGCCTTTTTGCGATGCGTGTATATCAATGTTACTAGGTGAACGTATTATAGAAATGCTAGGATAAGCAGCATGCCTTCTCGTCTTCAATTACTTGCGCTAATTCTAATAAGGTTAAATACATCTAGTATGGAAAATTAGCTTGCAAGAGAATGAACGAAGGCTGAGATTTTGGAGCTTGCGACCGAATCTGGTGCAAAAATGCACCATATCCAACCGTAAATCTGCGTTTTCGAAAAATGAAGTGCAATTTTGCACTATATTCGGACTATATTACAGTTTGAAACCAAATCTGGTGTAAAAATGCACTAGAATGCATGGATAATCCGTGTTTTGTGAAAATATAGTGCAATTCTGCACTATATTTAGTTCAAATTACAGAATGAAACAGGATTTGGTGCAAAAATGCACTTGAATGAAAGGCAAATTCTCGGTTTGTGAAGTTCTCATTTTGCGAAAATCTCATTTTGCGAAAATCTCGTTTTGCGAAATATTCAGTGCATTTCTGCACCTATACCTTAACTCCTGTGTCCGCCTCCATACTGGTGTTTTATCTCCCTGCTGGTACATGCCCAACTGCCAATTGCCTTCATCCTCGTTCGCAAATGTTCCATCTCGATACTAAGAATGCGCCTCAAGAAGTTACATTTAACTTTGAAAAATACATTTCTGGCAGGTAGATTTAGCTCCTCCCGCCCCGCTCACTTTCTCGTTCCTCCTCTCAATTGCATTTTTTCACCTAAAGTTCAATGATTCAGCCAAATGAAAGTAAAAAATGGGTTTACTTTGGTTCATTTATAAACTAATATAAACAATAACGAACAATTTCAAACAACAATAGAAACACACACGAGCATCACAATAGGCATTAATACTATTATTTATGAGGTGAGCATTCATGGAAATTCGTTACGCGAACAGCCCTGAGGATGTTAAAAGACTGACGACTGAGGAGTTAAGAGAGCGTTTTCTTATCGAGGATTTGTTTGTCTCGGGTCAATTGAAAATGGTATACAGCCACTATGACCGAATGATTGTTGGAGGTGCTATGCCTGCGAAGGAAGCGCTGAAGATCGAAGATCCGGATACATTGAAAACGGAATATTTCTTAGAACGCCGGGAAATTGGGTTTATTAATATCGGCGGACCTGCGGTCATCGAAGCGGACGGCGTGAAATACACGCTGGAAAAATTGGATGCGCTGTATGTCGGAAAAGGCACGAAGGAATTGGCAGTATCCAGTGAAGATGCGAACAATCCCGCGAAGGTTTATTTCACCTCCAGCTTGGCTCATGCTACGCTGCCAACGACTAAAATTGCAAAGTCCGAAGCGACACCGAATCATCTCGGATCGAAAGAAGCATGCAATGAAAGAACGCTGTATCAGTACATTCATGATAACGGTTTGCAAAGCTGCCAGCTGATGATGGGAGTGACGATTCTAAATACAGGAAGCATCTGGAATACGATGCCTGCCCACGTCCACGACCGCCGCATGGAAGCATACCTGTATTTTGATCTGGATGAGAATGCTAGAGTGTTCCACATGATGGGTGAACCGTCGCAGACAAGACATCTTGTTGTGAAAAGCGAGCAAGCGGTACTTTCTCCTCCATGGTCGATTCATTCCGGTGCCGGAACAAGCAACTATGCCTTCATCTGGGCGATGGCCGGTGAAAACTACACGTTCAAGGACATGGACGTTGTACAGATGGAAGACTTGAAGTAGCCTTCAGGGCGTAAGCGGGCGGGAGGACGTTATGTTAGCAGTAAACAGGCACCGTAAAATATTGGAGCTGCTGCAGGCGGAAGGAACCGTCAAGGTTTCTGAGCTGAGCCAGCTGCTCCAGGTGACAGAAAAAACCGTGCGTGAGGACTTGGAGAAGCTCGAACGCAAACAGCTGTTGAAAAGAATCCACGGCGGTGCCGTACCTCCTTTGGCGGGTGAACAACCCGCCTTCACGCTTCAGGTTCCGAACACGATCAACCAAGCTGAAAAAGAGAAGATCGCACTTTTTGCAGTGGAGCATTTTATAGAACCCCATGATATTATCGCACTGGACGGAGGCAGCACCACCTTGGAGATGGCCAAACGACTGAAGGGTATGCCGCTGACGGTCGTGACCAATGATCTGCTGATTATTCGGGAGCTGGCGGTCAGCGAAGATACCCGGCTCGTCGTACCGGGAGGCTTCAGCCACAACAATTTGCTTATTCAGCACGATCCCATGGAATGGGTAAAAGAGCTGAACATTCATAAGCTGTTTTTATCGACAACCGGCATTCACTTGGAATACGGATTGTCCATCTTTTCGGGGGAACAAATTCCGATGAAGAAAACGCTGATGGATGGAGCAAAGGAGATTATTTGCGTGGCGGATCACAGCAAATTTGGAAGAGGAGCACTGCATACGTTCGGTTCGATTCAAGACATTGATTGCTTTATTACCGATGCAGGTTTATCGGAGGAGGTACGGCAATCGTTCCTCGCCGAGCAGGTGCGTATTGAAATTGCCGAATAGAATATCATGATATGAAAAGGATGAGATCGATGAAATGGTTTGATCTAACAGGAAAAACCGCTGTTGTTACTGGAGCGGCAAGAGGGCTCGGGCGCGCCATGGCGGTTGGTTTAGCGCAGGCTGGGGCGGACGTCGTGCTTGTTACGAACCGCAGCTCTGCGGAAGAAGCGAAGCAGGAGATCGAATCTTTAGGTCGTAAAGCTGTCATTGTTCAAGCGGACGTCAGCGATCAGCAGGCGCTGCCAAAGATCGTCGAAGCGGCGTTGTCGGAGTTCGGCAAGCTCGACATCCTTGTCAACAATGCGGGGATCATTCACCGTACAGCGGCGGCTGACCATTCCTTTGTGGATTGGCAGGAAGTGATCGATACAAACCTTCACTCTGTATTCACACTTTCTCAACTCGCAGGTCGAGAAATGATCAAGCAAGGTTCAGGAAAAATCATTAATATCGCTTCCATGCTGTCCTTCCAAGGCGGCATCAACGTGCCGGGCTATACCGCAAGCAAGCATGCGGTGGCGGGTTTGACGAAGGCGCTTGCCAACGAATGGGCTTCCAAAGGCGTCCAGGTGAACGCGATCGCTCCAGGCTATATGAGCACAGACAATACAGAAGCGCTCCGCAACGATGAGAATCGCAGCCGACAAATCCTTGAACGGATTCCTGCTGGAAGATGGGGGACGGCGGAAGATTTAGCCGGAGCCGTCGTCTTCTTGGCGTCTCGTGCATCTGACTATATGGCTGGACATGTGCTTTGCGTAGACGGAGGATGGATGGTGAGATAATGGCGGAAGTCGTAACGTTCGGTGAAAGCATGGGCCTGCTTATGCCGCAGTTTGAAAAGACGCTTGAAAGCAGCCAAACGCTGGAGTTTTCATTTGGCGGCGCGGAGAGCAATGTAGCGATTGGGCTCAGCCGTCTCGGACATGAAGCAGGTTGGTTCGGGCGTTTGGGAAGCGATCCGGTGGGGAAAAAAATCGCCAAACAGCTGCGCGCGGAAGGGGTCGACGTTTCACGTATTGTGTGGGATGACGGGCATGCAACGGGCATGATGATGAGGGAAGTCCAGTATCAAGAGGTTTCCGTCTATTATCATCGCAAACATTCCGCCGCAAGCCATATGGTTCCGGCCGATCTAGATGAAGCATATATCGCCTCGGCTCAAATCCTGCATGTGACCGGAATCACCCCGGCACTTAGCGATAACTGTCTACAGACCGTGCGTGAAGCCATTCGAATGGCGAAGAAGCACGTAGTAAAGGTTAGTTTCGACCCGAATTTGCGCTTGAAGCTTTGGGACATTGCCAAGGCTAGGGAAGTCATCTGGTCTTTGGCGGAAGAGGCGGATTACTTCCTCCCTGGCTTCGATGAACTAAAACTGCTGCTGGATGAATCCGATTGGGAACGTATGAGACCCCGGTTGAACGAGCTGGACGCCATATCCGTGGTGAAGGGAGTCGAGCGGAACACTTGTATTGTTCAGCGAAGCGGTGTAACCAGCGTACCATTCATGAACGTGGACAACGTTGTTGATACGATCGGAGCAGGAGACGGCTTTTGCGCGGGATTCCTGTCCGGGCTGCTTCGAGGATGGCCGCTCGAGAAAGCTGTGCAGCTGGCGAACGTGAACGGCGCGATGGTGATTCAAATGAAGGGCGACTGGGAAGCGGCTCCTACTTGGGAGCTAGTGAAGAGAAGAATGGAAAATCAAGCTCATATTGAACGGTGAGGGACAATGAAAAAAATAAAAACGTTGACGAAGGTACTGAATTCCGGGGTCGTTGCTGTGCTTCGAGGAGACAGCGCAGAAGAAGTTGCCGAAATGGCAGAACGAACGATCGAAGGCGGGATTCAAGCGGTTGAGATTACGATGACAGTGCCCTACGCGCTGCGGGCGATCGAGAAATTGGCAGTAAAATATGCGGGAAGCGAAGGTGTGACCATTGGCGTAGGAACGGTGCTCGATCCAGAAACGGCGAGAAGCGCGATATTAAGCGGTGCCGAATTCGTCGTGGCTCCTACCTTTTATGCCCCAACGGTAACGCTTTGTAATCGATATGCGGTACCGATTATGCCGGGCGCAATGACGATTCAAGAAATGCAGACCGCATTGGAATACGGCGTGGACGTCGTTAAGCTGTTCCCGGGCAACTTATTCTCTCCGGACATGATTAAGAGTGTGCACGGGCCGCTGCCACAGGTGAACCTGATGCCGACCGGCGGAGTAGATTTAAACAATATGAAACAGTGGCTGGAGGCAGGAGCCGTTGCGGTTGGCATTGGATCGGATTTGACGAAGGAAGCAGTGAAGCAAAAGGATTATTCGCTCGTGACACAAAAAGCAAAGGCGTATATGGATGTATACCGAGCGTACAAAGCCGAAAAGTCTTCATAAGGACTTCGAATGAAGCCCCTCATCCTCGTAGAAGGAGCGGGGGCTTTTCCATGTTCAATGGAAATTCAGCTTTTCCTCGCTTTGCGGGGGAACTTGACGTTTCTTTTTCTGTGGTACCATGGTTATAATGGTCTGAGAAACCTTCCGACGATCCCCATATCAAGAGGTGCTATATGATCGAATACAATAAAATAAAAAAAAGCCATATTTATGAGACGATCGCTCAGCAGATCCGAGAGCAAATTGTGAGCGGCAAGGTAAAGCCTGGACAGAAGCTGCCATCTACGAAAGAACTGTCTGAGAGCTTTCAAGTCGGACGGTCCACGGTAAGAGAGGCGTTAAGCGCCTTAAGGGCAATGGGCTTAATTGAGATTCGCCAAGGGGAAGGGAGTTATGTGAAGAGCATCACTCCGCAAGATGTAGAAATTCCCGATCTGGATTCGCTGCTGATGCAGCGAGATACCTTACTTGAATTACTTGAGGCGAGGAAAGCGCTGGAAGTCGCTAATGCTGGTTTATCCGCAGAGAAGCGCACAGAGGAAGACCTTCAGCAGCTGTCGCTCATATTGGATGAAATGCGAGAACATTTAGGCAGTGAAGAGATCGGCGAAAAGATGGATTTTGCTTTTCATACGGCGCTCGCGAGATCGACCCATAACTCAATTATGGTCAGATTGCTCGAATCGATATCTGGGCAGCTGGAGACGTCCATTCGTGAAACCAGACGGCTTTATTTGTATGCCGATTCCACGATATCTAAGCGCTTATGGGAACAGCATCAGCAGGTATTAAATGCGATTGCTGATAAGAACGCGCAGCAGGCACAGCAGTATATGCAGGAGCACTTGCTCTTCGTAGAGGCATTACTTAAACAGCAGGTTTAAGCTGGAGTGACTGCATTTTGTACGGAAGATATTACGAAAAGATCTTCCTTCCATGCAACTTATCTGATAAGCTGATAACATGATAGGTCAATCATTAGGGGTGAAAGCAGGATGAAGGTATCATTGTTTATTACATGTTTAGGCGATCAAATTTATCCACGCGTCGGAACGGCGATGGCGAAGCTGCTGGCCAAGCAGGGTGTCGCGCTCACGTTCCCGAAAGTGCAGACCTGCTGCGGGCAGCCTGCCTTCAACAGCGGCTATTGGGATGAGGCGAGAGCTTCCGCACGAACGATCATATCCGCGTTTGAAGACAGCGATTATGTCATTGCACCGTCGGGCTCATGTACAGGCATGATTCATCACTATTATCCGAAGTTGTTTGAGCAGGAGCCTGAAATGAAGGAAAAAGTCCAGGATTTGGTGGACAAAACGTATGAATTTTCGCAGTTTATGGTTGGTGTGCTTGGTGTAGAGAATCTGAAGGCATCGTTCCCGCACAAGGTGACGTATCATCCATCCTGTCACGGAAGCCGATTGCTCGGAGTAAAGGATGAGCCGTTAGCGCTGCTCCAGCATGTAGATGGGCTGGAATTGATTCCGCTTCCATACGGTCAGGACTGCTGCGGCTTTGGGGGAACCTTCGCAGTGAAAATGAGCGAGATATCCGGTGCAATGGTTGAAGAGAAAGCCCAGCATGTACTGGAAACGGAAGCTGAGGTTTTGGTCGGAACGGATATGGGGTGTTTGATGAATATCGGCGGACACTTGAACTACCACGGCAAGCCGGTACGGGTCATGCATCTGGCAGAGCTGTTAATGGAAGGGGCGGAGTTGTAATGGCTGGAATGAAACAAGGTACGGTGCTGGAGCGGTCAAAGCAGGCGCTGCAGGATGACTTTTTGCGAAAAGCGGTTAAGTATACGACGGAGAAGCTGAGAAACGGCAAGCTGGATGCTTCCTCACAGCAGGGAAATTGGGAGGAATGGCGTGAACGGGGAAGACAAATTCGGCTTCACACCATTGCGAACCTGGATTACTATTTAAAGCTGTTTGTGGAGCAAGCCAGAGCGAAGGGTGTGCATATACATTTTGCCGATAATGCCCAGACAGCGGTAGATATCGCCATGCACATCGCTAAGGAAAAGAACGCGAAGTCCGCTGTGAAGTCTAAATCGATGGTTACAGAGGAAGTTCACTTAAATCATGCGCTGGAGCACGAAAACATCGAAGCGGTAGAGACTGACCTTGGAGAGTATATTATTCAGCTTGCGAAGGAAACACCGTCGCATATTATTATTCCAGCGATTCATAAGAACCGCCATCAAATTGCCGAGCTTCTGTCCAAAGAAGCGGGGGAGACGCTGCCTCCTGACACTAAGGTGCTTGCCGGTTTTGTACGAAAAAAGCTGAGACAGAAATTTCTTGAAGCCGATATCGGTGTGACCGGCTGTAACTTTGCTATTGCCGAAACAGGTTCTATGGTGCTGTTCGAGAATGAAGGCAATGCGCGTATGGTATCGACCGTCCCGCGTACTCAGATTACTTTTATGGGAATGGAACGCATTATACCGAGCTTGGATGATCTGGAAGTGATGGCGACACTGCTTCCGCGTTCGGCAACAGGTCAAAGACTGACGGTATATATGTCGGTCATTTCAGGGCCGAGACGTTCGGACGACGGTGACGGACCGGATGAGATGCACATTATTATGCTGGATAACGGCCGTTCCAACCAGCTTGGAGATCCGGAGTTCCAAGAGCTGCTGAACTGTATTCGGTGCGGTGCGTGCCTGAATGCATGTCCCGTTTATCGCCACATCGGCGGTCACTCGTACGGAGGGACTTATTCCGGCCCGATCGGTGCCGTATTGACGCCTGCACTGAACAGCAACGTTACCGAATGGGATGATATCGCATACGCGTCAAGCCTATGCGGCGCTTGCTATGAAGCGTGTCCGGTGAAGATTCCGCTGCATGATATGCTCGTTTATTTGCGCAGAAGGAAGGCGGAGAGCGGTAATACGGCATGGCTGGAGAAAACTGGATTTAAAGGCTTCAGTTATGTGATGTCCGATTCTAAACGGATGAGCGCGGTAGTCAAGCTGGCCAAAGCCGGGCAGCGCTTTGTGGCGAAAGACGGGTTCATTAAAGCGAAAATCGGCCCGCTGAAAGGCTGGACGAATTACCGCTACGCTCCGACACTGCCGAAGCACTCCTTCAGAGAGCAATGGGAGACGCTGCAGCAGGAGCTGAAATCGGAGGGACAATCCATGAATCCGGATGTGGAACAGCGGCTTCAGGCCAATAAAAATAAGCGGAAAGGTGTGACTTCGCATGACTAGGCCAGGGATATCAGAAGAGCAATTTTTCAACCGGATAACAGAACGGTTAAGAAGACCGGGCGGCCGAATTCCTGAAGAGAAGCCGAAGCATCCGTTCCGTGGTGCTCCAGATTTTTGGCAGAGTTATGAATTGGATCTGGAGGATCGGGTGAAGCAGTTCATGGATCACTTCCACAGTACGGGTGGCCACACGGTACGTCTGGAGAACGATCAGGCGGCAGCCGATTGGATTGAGCGGCACATTAAGGAAACGCACGCTCAGAATATCATCTATCAAAATGAACCGTCTTTGCGCGCAATGGAGCTGGAGGGCCAGCTTCCAGATCTGAAATGGAAAGTATGGGACGGAGCTGAAGGCGTCAGCTTGCTGCATGATTCGTCCGAAGCGGATATCGGAATCGTTATGGCGGACTACGGTGCTTGCCATACGGGTACGGTCGTCTGCATGTCCGGCCGTTATAAGGGACGTTCTGTTAGTCTGCTGCCGACACAGCTGATTGTGATTTTACCGATCAGCAGGTTGAAGACGAGGCTCGGGGAAGTGATGGAGGAGCTGAACGCATTAAACGGAAATTTGCCAGCTGGAATTCATTTTATATCAGGGCCGAGCCGCTCTGCCGATATTGAGAACGATTTAACGATCGGAGTTCACGGTCCAGGAATTGTGTATGTTTTGCTCGTTGGATAGTAGGGTTTTATAACAGATGAATGTTTTTTTCTACTCGCTATTTGTGAGATCTATGTTCATGCTCGTTATCGAATATATGTACGTTCACAACAGTTCACAACATCTTCGCAGAATGTCCTTCTGCGAAGATTTTTTTATAGATGTGCGAGTTCTCGCTTTTGCATTCGTGTACAGGACATTTCGTTCAAGAACTGTAAAATGTGCAATTTGTTACTGAAAAGGATCAGAAAAATGAGGATTGACGGCCGGAGTTCAAAAATGATACGCTTTCAATGTATCATATTTAAAACTTAGTTTATTATAATAAACCGATAAAGGAGAGGTGACCCTGCCATGGCAAGATTGAATGATAAGGTCGTTCTCATCACGGGCTCAGGCTCTGGGATCGGCCAAGCAACGGCCAACCTTTTTGGCCAGGAAGGCGCCAAGGTGATCGTGAACGATTTGGATGAGCAGAAAGGCAAAGAGACGGTTTCCACCATCCGTGAACAAGGCGGTGAAGCCATTTTCATTCAAGCCGACGTAACAGATCCAGAGTCTGTACAGCAGCTGGTGAAGCAGTCGCTTGAAGCTTACGGCCGCATCGACGTATTGTTTAACAATGCCGGGATCAGCGGTGTAGGCGCTATCCACGAAGTGGAGCCGGATGCTTGGGACCGGGTCATGCTCGTCAATATTCGCGGAGTCTATTTGGCTTCCAAATATGTCATTCCTCATATGATGGAAAGACAGTCCGGCAACATTATTAACATGTCGTCCTGTATTGCAGAAATCGGGCTAGCTCGCAGAGCTTCTTACTCTGCGACGAAAGGTGCGGTATTAGCCTTGACGAAGTCGATGCAGGTAGACTATGCTCCTTATAACATCCGAGTGAATGCGCTTTTACCCGGAACCATTCTTACCCCATTCGTAGAAAATTATTTAAGAAACTCGTACGATGATCCGGAGGAAGGTCTGAAATCGATTAAAAGCAGACAGCTCAGCGGCGATTTAGGCAGACCGGAAGATGTGGCGAAGGCCGCGTTGTTCCTTGCGTCGGACGAATCGAAGTTCATGATGGGGTCACCGCTTTACATTGACGGGGGCGTCGTTTTTGGGAAAAACGCTTAAAGTTATCATTCATCAAATACAATAAAGCTGTAGGAGGAACATGAAATGAAGCTTTTAACGATTCAAAAAAATGATCGATTAACGCTGGGCGTCCAAGAAGATGGCCGTGTTTATGATATTGAAGCGGCTTTGAAAGCGGTGCCGAGTCAAGGCGTGACAACCGATATGATGGAGCTGATTCATAGCAGCGAGAGCATGCAAGCTCTCCAGGGGTATGTACAGCAGTTGAAGCAAGCTGGCGACGCGGAATATGTGGTTCAGGAGGAAAACGTTCAAATTGGGCCTTGCGTTCCGACTCCGGGCAAAATCATCTGCGTCGGATTGAACTATAGAAAGCACGCGGAAGAAACGAATGCGCCGATTCCGGAATATCCGATTTTGTTCAATAAATTCAGCAACACAATCGCGGCGCCGGGCGAAGAGATTCCGCTGCCTAAGGTTACGAATAAAGTCGATTATGAGGCGGAGCTTACGATTGTCATGGGTAAGGAAGCGAAGTATGTCAGCAAGGATCAAGCGCTGGATTATGTATTCGGGTACTGCAATGTGAACGATTTGTCGGCGCGTGATTTGCAGATGAGAACGCATCAATGGCTGCTTGGGAAGTCCTGCGATAAATTCAGTCCGATCGGTCCTTATTTGGTGACAGCCGATGAGGTAGGCAATCCGAATCAACTGGACATTAAGTGCATTGTCAATGGAGAAGTGCGTCAGCATTCCAACACGTCGGACATGATTTTCTACTGTGATGAAATTGTCAGCTATATTTCACAGCATATGACGCTGTCTCCAGGAGATATCATTCTTACAGGTACTCCTTCCGGGGTTGTGCTTGGTTATCCAGAGGATCAACAGGTTTATTTGCAGGATGGCGACATTGTTACGATCGAAATTGAGAAGCTCGGTGCTTTGACGAACCGCATGGTGGCTGAGTAATCCGTCAGCTGTATGCTGAAATTCATTTTGAAGGGGAGCTCTTTCCCTCTCAAGATACAACGACAAGAACAATAGATTGAAATGCAGCGATCTTGAGGTGATCGGATGGAACGGAAGTATTGGGTGCCGGCATTGGAAAGAGCGGATATGGTTCTTCGGCAAATCGCGGAGCATCCATCTATGCTGAAGATGACGGATTTGTGTCATGTCACAGGCATTCATAAGAGCACGATGTTCAGCCTGCTTCATACGCTGGAGTCGTTATCATGGATTAAGCGAGACAAAGGGGATACGTATGCGCTTGGTGCGATATTCGGAACACTCGGCAATGCTTATTTCTCGAACAATGATTTGATTGATCGCTTTATGGAATTGGCTGAAGAGGGCTTACAGGAAATCGGGGAGACCCTGCAGCTGTCGAAGCTCGAGGGCGGCGATATTATCTATTTGGCGAAGAAAGAATCGATCTCGCCTGTGCGCCTTATTTCCGAGCCGGGTACACGAATTCCCGCCTACGCTGCTGCAATGGGTAAAGTGATGCTGGCCGATTTGAAGGAAGAGCAATTAAGAAGCTTGTACAAGGATGAATCGTTCCTACAGCTTACACCCAACACGATAACGAGTCTGGCCCAATTGGAACAGAGTTTAAATACGGTACGGAAACAGGGTTATGCGCTGGACCAAGAAGAGGTGGCAGAAGGCTTCAGCTGTGTTGCCGCACCCGTGAAAAATACCGAAGGAAAAGTTATTGCAGCAGTCAGCTTCTCGATGCTGACGGGTCGCTGGATGAAGAAAAAGGAGCAAGCCATTAAAGCGATTCAAAACATAGCCATGCAGCTTTCGCTGGCTGAATAAAGCATCATTTGATAAATGGGGATAGAGGTGGAACGATGGCGACGTATGATATGAATGTCGACGCGCTGGTTGTCAGTCCGAAGGACAATGTGGCAACGGCACTTAAGGATCTAAAGGCGGGAGAGCAAGCAAGCTATCGAATAGGTGATCAACTACAGCAGGTACAGCTGATCGATTCAATTCCCTTTGGTCATAAAGTAGCCATTGCCGCTGTAGCTAAAGGTGAGCTTGTAACGAAATATGGTGAAACGATCGGCAGGGCTACGGACGATATTCAAATCGGACAGCATGTGCACATTCATAATATTGAAGGGATTCGCGGCCGCGGAGATCAAAGCACCGAAGCCGCACCTCAAAAGGAGGCGTAAGATAGATGGCTCTAACCATTCAAGGCTATCGCAGGGAAAACGGAGATATAGGTATCCGCAATCATTTGCTGATTATTCCAACCGTAATTTGCGCAAATCAAGTATGCAACCGGATTACTCAGATGGTGGCAGAGACGGTTGCTATTCCGCACCAACACGGCTGCAGCCAAATCGGGGCCGACGTTGATCGGACGTTCGCTACATTGGCTGGAACGGGCCGCAATCCAAATGTAGGAGCGGTATTGATCGTCAGCTTGGGCTGCGAGGTTATTGATCCTTATAAGCTGGCTGATGATATTCGTACAACGGGTAAAAGAGTGGAAGTGATTGATATCCAGGAGGTTGGCGGATCGGTTAAAGCGATTCAGGAAGGAACCAAACTGGCTAAGGAAATGAGAAAGCAGCTGGATCAAGCAGTGACGGAAGCAGTATCTGTGTCTGAGCTGCGAATCGGCGTGAAGTGCGGCGGTTCCGATGCGACCTCCGGGATGGCATCCAATCCGGCATTAGGGTTCGCTTCGGATGAACTGGTGCGCGAAGGCGGCACCGTAGTGATCAGCGAAACAACCGAAATCATCGGTGCGGAACATGTCCTTGCTGAGCGTTGTGAAACCGAGGAAGTGAAGCAGAAGCTCTACCACTTCGTAGATCGCTTTGAGAAAGAAGTGCAGCGTATGGGCGCGGATATGCGCGGCGGAAATCCTTCCCCGGGGAACATCGCGGGAGGTCTTTCTACGATTGAGGAAAAATCTTTAGGATGTATTAGCAAATGCGGTACTTCGCCGATGGTGGGTGCATTTGAATATGCCGAGCCAATCCCTGGGAAAGGTCTTTATTTTATGGATTCCCCGGGAAATGATATCGAATGCGTATCGGGCATGGCGGCGAGCGGCGTGCATCTCGTATGCTTTACAACAGGCAGAGGCACACCGACGGGTTCGGCTGTCATTCCAGTCATTAAAATTACGGGAAATGAGCTGGCTGCACGCAGAATGGCGGACAATATGGACGTCGACGTGAGTCAGATGCTGACCGGAAAGCTGACTGTAGAAGAGGCAGGCAAGATGATCTGGAAGGAAATATTGGAAGTTGCGGACGGCAAACAGACAAAAGCCGAAGTGTTAGGTCATCAAGAATTCAGCATTAATCGGATCGGTCCGACACTTTAATCTAGGAGGTACCATATAACTATGCAGCGTTTATTAAATCGAGTAGCCTTGGTGACCGGCGGCAGCCGTGGAATTGGAGAGGCGATTGTCATTCGTTTGGCCGAAGAGGGCGCAGATGTCGCCATTAACTACTATCGCGGAGAAGAGGAAGCGAAGAAAGTTCGCGATCAAGTGGTCGCGCTTGGACGCAAAGCGATGATCGTGCAAGGGGATGTAGGAAAGAAAGAGGACGTGGAGCGCATGTTCGATCAGGTGGAGCAAGAATTGGGCCCGGTTGAGGTATTAGTGAACAATTCAGGCATTGCTCCATTCGAACCGTTTATGAAAGTCACGGAAGAGACTTGGGATCGTACGTACAATACGAATGTAAAATCGATTTTCTTGACTTCACAGCGTGCAGCCAAAGGGATGATCGAAAGAAGACACGGGAAAATTGTCAACGTGCTGTCTACTGCGAGCTTAGTCGTTACAAGTCCGGTCATTCCGCACTACCAATCTTCTAAAGCAGCAGCACATATGCTGACGAAAGGTATGGCGATCGAGCTGGGTAAGTTCAACATCAATGTCAATGCGGTCGGACCAAGCACGGTCGACACTGATATGTGCAAGGACTTTCTCGCAGATGATGACATTCGCAAGAAAGAAATCGAAGCCAATCCGATGAAGCGGCTTGGTACCGCACGTCAAATCGGAGACGCAGTCGTGTTCTTGGCTTCGGAGGAAGCGATGCAGGTGAATGGGCATCTGCTGATGGTGGACGGTGGTCTGACCGTGAAGGCGGCTCAACCGGAAGACCATATGGATCGCGATTAAGGCTGAACCCACCGAATGCTGGGTGGATATGTTGACATTTCCAGCCGCGTTTCATACAATATAAGCATCCTTACGCAAAGGGGAAATTTTGATGTTGGTGATTGTTCTTAACTAGTGAATTGCATACGATAACCGAAAACAGCGGCAAAATGGGACCAACCCTCATCGACTGAGGTTTATTTTGCGATGTGCTTTTTCGGAAGTCGTTCACAGTTAAGAACAGCAAACATCACAGGAGCCCACATTTTATAATGGATCACACCTATTATAAAATGTGTATCTCGATGAGCCTTGTGACAACAATCCATGCTGTGAAGCATGGATTTTTTTGTTCAGCGGGGTTTATTCTGGATCAAGGCAGAGAGTGACGTATTGACGTTCTCTCTGCCTTTTTTTTGTACCCATTTTTACGAACTGAAACGGATGGAGGCATGAACATGAATACGAATACGTATCAGAAGATGGATTATTTGCGGATCAAGGAACAGCTTATGCAGTATGCGGTCACATATACAGGGAAAGCGTTGGTGGAAAAGCTAGAGCCATCAGTTCTTCCAGCCCAGATTGTACGGTGGCTTGCGGAAACAGAAGAAGCGCTGAACGTCGTCCAAAACAGCTCAAGTATACCGATTCCTTCTATGGAAGGAATGGAGGGAGTATTCGGCCTGCTCGGCAAAGGATATGTCCTGACGTGCGAAGATCTGTCTGCTGTGGCGCAGTTTATCAAAAGCTGCAACCAGTGGAGAAGCTTTATCCAGCGAAAGGAAGCGCTAGCGCCTTCGCTCGCTGCCTACGCGGCATCGATGTATGATGTCAGCAGCGTTTTAGTTGAAATCGATCGATGTATCGAACATGGTCAAATTAAGGATCAAGCGAGCGCCGACTTATGGAAAATCCGAAAACGAATCCGTACATTGGAGGAGAGGATCAAGAGACGTCTGGACGCCATTCTGCAAAAGCATAAGTCGATCCTGCAGGAGTTGATGGTCAGCAAGCGCAGCGGCAGGTATGTCATACCGGTGAAAAAAGAATTTCGGAAAAAAATGCAAGGCACCGTCTGGGATGAATCGTCCAGCGGACAGACGGTATTCATCGAGCCGGCTGAATTGACTTCGTTCCAGCAGGAGCTGTCCTCACTCCATGCCGAGGAATACGTGGAAGAACAAAAGGTGATGAGCGCATTGACGGAGGAAGTAGACCGGTACAGGCCGCAGCTGGAGCTAAATGGAGAGGCAACGGGACAGTTTGATTTTATTTTCGCGAAGGCAAAGTATGCCGCGACGATGGATGGGCGTTCCGTACAAATTAGAGATGACGGAGAAATTCATCTCCGCGGTGCAGTTCATCCGCTGCTCAGTGGGGAACGCGTTCCCTTGGACTTGTCGCTTGGCAAAGCGTATCGCGCCTTAATTATTACAGGTCCCAATACCGGCGGCAAAACCGTCGCTTTGAAAACATTAGGACTTCTGACGCTCATGGCTCAGTCGGGACTGCTCGTCCCTGTCAAAGAATCAAGCGGGATATCCGTCTTTCAACGTTTGGAGGTGGATATTGGCGATAATCAGAGTATGGACCAATCACTCAGCACGTTCTCGTCGCATATTCGAAATATTATCCAGATGCTCAGAAGTGCAGATCATCGAACGCTGATCTTGATCGATGAAATGGCGAGCGGAACCGATCCGGGAGAAGGCATCGGTTTGTCGATCGCAGTATTGGAGGAACTGTACCGTAAAGGGGCAACGATCGTGGCCACGACGCACTATAATGAAATCAAAAATTTTGCCTCACAGGCAGACGGCTTTGAGAATGCGAGAATGGAGTTTGATTTGGAAACGCTGCGTCCGCTGTATACGTTAACGGTAGGAGAAGCAGGCCAGAGCTATGCGTTCTATATTGCGCAGAAGCTGGGCATCGACGGCCGAGTCATCGAGCGCGCCAAAGAGATTACATCCGCAGCAGGAAGCGAAGCCAAGGTGTCACTTCCTAAACCGAATACGGAGACTGGGAAACACCAATCTAGAGGCGGAGCAGCTTCGGTAAAGAAGCAGAAGCCTTCCAGACCTCAGCGAATGGAAGGTGGAGAAGTGCATTCGTATGAGGTTGGTGACGTCGTATGGATTCCTTCTCTCAAGCGAGCAGGCGTGATTTATCAGACGGCGGATGAGCGCGGTGAAGTGACGTTGAAGATTCAAAATGAAAAAGTGAAGATCAATCAGAAAAGAATCAAGCCATATATTGATCGAAAGCATCTGTATCCGGAAGCTTACGATATGGATATCGTCTTCGAGAGCAAGGAAACGAGAAAGAAACGAAATCTAATGAAGCGCAAGCACGTAGAAGGATTACAGATTGAGCACCCTGCACAGGAAGACGAAAAGTGATATGGAACGAAAAGGGAGAAATGTACACACCCGATTCCATCTAATCCATTGGTCAACATGGGTTGATCCATATCATAGGGGATAAATAAAAGAAGCCATCCAACATGGTAGCTTGACATTTACCAAGGAGTGGCTTCTTTTGTTTTTCATTCCCTTATATCGGCCCACATTTCATCTTCTACATCCAATTCGATCTGACTGCGGAAGATTCGTTTGCCGTACTTTGTATACATGTATCGCTCAATAGCCTCGAGCAAATTAGCCTCTACTAAGTATTGGCTTCTTCCTTGAACCCATACCTCAGCAGTAAACCCGTACTGCTCATCCCAGCTCAGCTCGACTTCCACATCGGTTGGCTTGACCTGTTTGCGTTCCGCGATATGAAGACAAACCGCGTTGATGATTTCATCCATTCCAAGCCGCATTATTCTTCAACTCGCTCGTTTGGATCGGGATAAGGCTTGGCTTTGCGCTGGGTGAATCTCTTATAGATCGAATGAATGACCATGATGATAATGTAAATGGCCAAAATGTTGATGAACAGTCCCAGCATATCGCCTAAGAATCCCATATTGGAGAACATGCCGCCAAACAACAATCCCGCCAGGCCGCCGATCATTAAACCTTTCATCAGGCTGCCGCCGCTGAAAAATCCGCGATTTGTCGTTCCGGAGCTGGAAGAGGTCGATTTATTAGACGACTTAGTTCCGGAATCACTTTTGTTCACATTACTCGATTGGCTCGGCGTATCGGTAAACGACTTTTTGCCGGATTTGAACGATCCGCTGCGCGGTTTGGCATCCACGTAATCGGTTGCCGTGAAAGAGAAAACGACGGTCATGGCTATCAGCAATAAGAAGACTTTTTTCATGATGCGATGCTCCTTTTATTCATTCATTGATATTTTGGTTTGCAGCATGTAATACGTACGAGTTTCTGTTTCGTTTCATTTTTTAAAAATAAAAAAGTTGATATGACGGCTGTAACTTCTTCCAGTGGTCATTGTGAATGAAGCTTGCGAAACTTTTCAGGCGTCGTTCCTTCAAGCTTTCGAAATGTGGCGATAAAATGGCTCACATCGCGAAAACCAACCTTCTCGGAAATATGTTTAATCGGTTGACCGAGATCTGCCAGAATGAATTCTTTAGACTTGCGTATGCGCAGCTGCAGTAAATAATGATACGGTGTGTAGCCGAAAGCCCGCTGGAATAAGGAATTCAGATGGCGGGGGCTGATTTGGATCGAAGCGGCCATTTCGTGTGTTCCGATATCTGGATTGCCATAGTGCTGATCGAGCCATTGCAGAAGCGGGGCCATTCGTTCGATCAAGCTGTGAATGGATGGTTGTTTGTTGACGTGCGCGTGTTTTTTTAACTGAATGAAAAATCGATAAAGATCAACGGAATGATCCAGCCCCGTTAAATCAAATTTGGCGGAAATCAACTGGAACAGTTCCTCTAACAAATAGTGAAACGGCGACTGCTCGTCCCACTGATAGATCATACTGTGCTGTATACCCAGCTGTGTAATGATGCTGCTCACCTGCGGGCCGCCGAAAGTAATATAGTAAGTTGACCATTCTCCGCCATGCAATCGGTACGCATGCGGAACCCCCGGCTGAAGCAGGATGCCGCTGCCGGACGGAAGCAGGATTTGCTGATCCTGCATCTGCAGCAGTCCTTCCCCGGATAACGTTTGCAGCCAGTGAAAGCAAGGATAGCCTTCCTCGCGAGACACGGACTCCTGCTGTGGGTTAAAACCGAGACTTTCAATATAAAATGGCGCAGCAGGGTCAGCGGTGTTCATGAAAAATCTTCTTTTCTCCCCGTTCATCCTTATCCCTGATTTCCGTATTTTTATATCTGATCACACTATTATTATGTTTGAAGCAAATCTATTTCAGTATAAGATGTAGTTATTATTATATCAAGGAGTTGATAGAAATGTTCAAATCTAAGCTGAACAAAATGGTTTATGGCGGAGATTATTATCCCGAACAGTGGGACAAATCGATATGGGAAGAAGATATGCGCATGTTCAAGAAAGCGGGGATCGATTTTTTGCGAATCAATATCTTCGCTTGGGCGCTTAATCAGAGAGATGAAATTACATATCACTTTGAGTGGCTTGATGAAGTGCTGGATTACGTTCATGGCCATGGCATGAAGGTTTGTCTTGGTACAAGCACCGGTGCCCATCCGGCTTGGATGGCCAAGAAATACCCGGATATTTTGCGAGTTGAATTTGACGGCAGCAAGCGGAAATTCGGCGGCCGCCATAACTCTTGTCCGAACAGCCCGACCTACCGCAAATACGCGGCAGCGATTGCCGGCAAGCTTGCAGCACGCTATAAAGATCACCCTGCGCTTGAGCTTTGGAACATCTCCAACGAGTTTGGCGGCGCGTGCTACTGTGATCTGTGCGAGAAGCAATTCCGTGTCTGGTTGAAGGAGCGATACGGAACGCTGGAGAATGTGAATAAAGCATGGAACACGACGTTCTGGTCTCATTCATTCTATGATTGGGATGAAATCGTAGCGCCGAATAAGCTGAGCGAGCAGTGGGGCGAGCGTTCAACCTGCTTCCAGGGCATTTCACTCGATTACAGCCGGTTTAATTCCGATAGTATTCTAGAATGCTATAAGCTTGAATATGAAGCCATTAAGCAGGAAATGCCTCATGCGGTGATTACGACCAATCTGATGGGCGCCTACAAACCTCTTGATTATTTCAAATGGGGCAAATATATGGATATTATTTCATGGGACAATTATCCATCTATCGACACCCCGCGCAGCTACACAGCGATGATGCACGATTTGATGAGAGGTCTGAAGGATGGCAAGCCATGGTTATTAATGGAGCAGACACCAAGCCAGCAAAATTGGCAGGCATACAACTCCCTGAAGCGTCCCGGCGTGATGCGCTTATGGAGCTATCAAGCCGTCGCGAGAGGATCGGATTCCGTGCTATTCTTTCAAATGCGTCGTTCCGTCGGGGCCTGTGAGAAATTCCATGGTGCGGTGATCGAGCATGTCGGTCATGAGAATACTCGCGTGTTCCGTGAAGTGAGCGAGCTCGGCCATGAGCTGCAGAAGCTGGGAGAGACGACACTGGATTCACTGTATAAAGCGAAGGTGGGCATCGTATTCGATTGGGAAAACTGGTGGGCTGTCGAATACTCGAGCGGTCCTAACTTCGCGCTGAAATATGTGGATGAGGTGCATAAGTATTACAAGGCGCTGTATGATCAAAATATACAAGCCGATCTCATCGGAATAGATACCGATTTGAGCAAATACGATGTGGTTATTGCACCGGTTCTGTATATGGTCAAAGAAGGTTATGCACAGAGAATTGAAGAATTCGTCCAAAAAGGCGGCACGTTCGTGACCACCTTCCTCAGCGGAATCGTCAATGAAAGCGATCTGGTGACATTAGGCGGTTACCCGGGTGAGCTGAGAAAAGTGCTTGGCATTTGGGCAGAGGAAATTGATGCGCTCGCACCGGAGCATACGAATCAAATCGTCATGAAACAACGATACGGTTCGCTTAGCGGAACATACAGCTGCAACTTACTATATGATCTCATTCATTCCGAGGGTGCAGATGTGATCGCCGAATACGGCGACGACTTCTATAAAGGCCGTCCAGTAGTTACGGTCAATTCCTTCGGAAAAGGAAAGGCATGGTATATCGCCTCTAGTCCGGATGATGCATTCTTAAACGGTTTTCTAAAGCAAGTATGTGCGGAGAAGCAAATTGCTCCACTGCTGGAAACAGCGGAAGGAATCGAAGTGACGCAGCGAGAGAAAGACGGCAAATCGTTCCTATTCATTATGAACCATACGAAAGATGAACAATCCGTGGAGCTTGGTGGTATTCAGGCGATCGATTTGCTTAGCGGCGAGGCGGTTCACCAGAAGATGCAGCTGGCACCTTACGGTGTAGCGATAATACAAAAGCAGTAACTCGATTCCATTCATGACGCCTGGGCAATGCCCGGGCTTTTTTCTATTTCGTATTAAAATTTCCTAATTATTCTATCAATTCCTTAATCTTAACTAGCGATCACTAATAAATATATGAAATAATGTGTAATATACACATGACATTTGTTGTAATGAATTGTTTACAATGAAATATACAGGGTTTGATGTAATCGCTTACGGTTTGTAGGCGAATGCAGCTCTGGTCTATTGGTGGTGCAAAGATGAAACTATTTTCCCATTTCCCACGAAAGTGGAATGACATTAAACTGCGCAACAAGCTGATGATTGCGTTTATTTTTGTTGTATTTATCCCTGTCATGATCGTCGGCCTGTTCTTAACGAATGAACTCCGTCAAGGTGCGATGAAAGATGCTGTGGAACAGACCACTGTCAATATGGACCGGGTCAAGCAGCGAATAATGGAATTGCTTCACGTGCCGATAGACATTTCTAACAAGCTGCTGTTTGACGATCGATTAAGAGATCTTGTGAATCACAAATATGAAACGCAGTTTGAGATGGTTCAGGCTTATAAAGATTATCCGGATTTTGAGCGTTACATGCAGTTCAGTCAAGAAGTGGCGAATATTAAAATGTATACTCAAAACACCACGATGATTATGAACTGGGAGTTTTTCCCCGCCGATGATACGATTAAAAGCACGGCATGGTATCAATCCGCATTGAATGAAAGAGGCGTCATTGGCTGGCACTACCTTGAAGACGAAACGAAAGACAACGAAAAGTTTCTTAGTCTCGTACGAAGAATTAATTTTGACAATTATTTGAACGAGAACGTGCTGGTAATCACGATCGACCCGTCGTACTTACATTCGGTAGTTGACAGCGAGCCTTTCGATACATTGATTGTCGATGATCAAAATAATATTATTACCGCTAACCGAGAAAATTGGATCAACCAGCAATTAACCGACATCTTTCCGGATATCGATCTCAGTCATTCTGGTAAGCTGGATACAGAATGGGACGGAGAAAATGTAAACATTATGATTGAAGAATTGAATCCGGAAGCAAGTCACAACGGTTTGCGGGTCATTACGATTTTCTCTGTTGACAGTATCGTCAAGGATGCCAATGCATTCAGCAGGCTTGGAATGTCCGTCATTTTGGTCAGTGTTATCGTTGCTCTCATCCTTATTGTTTGGGTATCTTCATTGCTTACGAAGCGCTTTTTGAAGCTAAGCAAGTCCATCAGCAAGGTGGCGCGAGGGGATTTAGATACGATGGTCATGATCGACGGCAATGACGAATTCGGTCAGCTGTCCAGACAGTTTAACTTCATGGTTCGAAGCATAAAAGAACTCATGCAGGAGGTCCATGAAACGAATATGCAAAAAAAACAGCTGGAACTCAAACAAAATGAGATTAAACTTAAAATGATGGCAAGTCAGATCAATCCCCATTTTTTGTTCAATGCGCTCGAATCCATTCGCATGAAAGCCCATATCAAAGGGGAAACTGAAATTGCCGAAGTCGTGAAATTATTGGGAAGATTAATGAGGAAAAACCTTGAGGTTGGCGGTCATCAAATCGCGATAAAAGATGAGTTTGAGATGGTTCGCTGCTACTTGGAAATTCAGAAGTTCCGTTACGGGGACCGTTTGAATTTTGATCTGGAATTAGATCCAGCCGCACAACAAATGCTTGTTCCCCCATTAATCATACAGCCTTTAGTAGAGAATGCCGTCATTCACGGTTTGGAAGGTAAAGAATCAGGAGAAGGCTATCTAAGCGTGAAAGCAAGCTTAGTAGATCATATATTGCAGGTTGAAGTGTCGGACAACGGTGTCGGGATCAGCGATTCAAGGATGAAGGCGATTTTGCAGATGCTCGAGGACACAGAGGAATCATCCCGCAATCGGATTGGCATGAGAAATGTTCATAACCGGCTGCAGATGCTCTATGGCGAGGAGCATGGACTGAAGATTGATAGTAAGCCGGGCATAGGTACGACCATTCGTTTTAGTATACCGTCAGGAGGGGTTAGTGTTGTTTAAGGTTGTGATTGTTGACGATGAACCATTGATTCGGGAAGGGCTTAAGACACTCGTACCGTGGGAGTCGTACGATTTCACGATCGTAGACATCGCAAAGAATGGGAAGGATGCGCTTGAAAAGTACGAAATCCATAAACCTAACTTGATGGTTGTAGATATTCGAATGCCTGGAATGGATGGTCTCGAATTGATTGAAAACATTCGGAGAAAGGATAGCTCTTTACATTTTTTAATTCTCAGCGGGTATGCTGATTTTGAATATGCAAAAAGGGCAATCGTCTGCAACGTTGATGGATATATCGTTAAGCCTGTGGACGAGGATGAATTAAGTTCATATTTGGAAAAAGTTTCCAATATGCTGAAGAAGGAATCGGAACTAAAGCATACTACCGAGCTGGAGACGGAATGGCGCCACGATCATCTGGTCCAATACTTGCTCAGTCATGAAAAGGGAAAGGCAGATCAGGAATTCAAGCAGAAGCTTGAACGAAGCGATCTCTTATGGAGCACTTATCAACCGGTGGTGTTTCAATTATATGCAGAGCACGATGTGACGGAAGAAACCATTTATGCTATTAAAGAATCGCTCTCAGGCTATGCAGAAAAGGATCAGCGCGGGATTGTATTTTCGCGAGACCATTATGTAGGCATGCTCCTTCGTACCTCACTTCGAACCGAACAAGCCTCTCAGCAGTTGTATCATGATTTGAGCGAGTTGATCAGCAAGCACGGTGTTGGGTTCAATGCTGCATTGGGCGAGCCTGTGAAATCGTATTTGGATATTAGTAAAAGCTTTGAACAAGCGATAGAGTTGTTAAGAAGACACTTTTTGTATAAAAAAGGAAGATGGATTACAGCAGAGGGCTACCCACTATACCGGACACAATCGGGTAAAAACGACGCACTATCGCTTTCGATGCACAAGCTTCGGTGGACAGACTTTATTATGCCATGGACATCGGAAACAAGGAAGCGATTGAGAAAGCATTAACGGACGCGTTAAATGAGATGATTGCTGAGGAACAATCGGAGCAAAGCATCAAAACGAATTGTGTGCAGCTGCTTACTGCTGTGTTCCAAAAATTAAGCTATTCACACCCGGATTATAGGCCTGCAATACAGGAAGCATCCAAGAAAATTGTAGATATTTATAAGCAGCGCAATATATATGATTTATTAAATCTATCGAATGAGCTGGCGAACCATATCGTCATTCGTCTGACAAGCAAAAATAATGATACGATATTGAAGCAGATGGTTGAATTGATCCATCGTAATTATAATGAAAATTTAAAACTGGAAACATTGTCAGAAACATTTAACTACAATAGTGCCTATTTGGGAAAATTGTTTAAAAATTATACGGGCGAGTATTTCAATACCTACCTGGATAAAGTGCGGATCGACAAAGCGAAGGAACTGCTGCAGCAGGATTTGAAGGTCTATCAAGTCGCTGAGCGGATCGGTTACACGAATGTCGACTATTTTCACAGCAAGTTTAAAAAGTATGTAGGCATTTCACCTTCCGCATATCGAAGGGAACAGTCATGACCTGTGCGCATGGCTGTTTTTTTTGGAATCTAATTTTTATATGAAAAAGGTATAAAAATTCGTGGTATTTTATGAGTGAAGACGTGTTAGAGTGAATTTAGTTCATTTTTGAATAGGAGAGTGATTGCAGCGATGATTCGAATGTTTGCATTGCATAAAGTGCGGAAAAGTGTTGAATTAGAGAGCATGTGGGAATTTGCCACTGCGGAGGAAGAACAGATGATTCCTTCGGCTTATAAATACAAGCTTCCTGTTCCAGGATGCTGGGAATCCCATCCTGAGCTTCAGACGTATCGGGGCATTGGGTGGTATAGGAAACGTCTTTATATCGACGAAGCGACGGGGCTAAGATTAGAGTTTAAAGGTATCAGCCATACTGCAGATGTATACTTTGATGGCGCTCTAATTGCACAACATTATAATGCGTACACTCCTTTTTCCACGGTTCTGCCGTTTGTGGATGCCGGGGAACACGAATTGTTGATTAAAGTAGATAATCGCTTCACGGAGCAATCGACCCTCCATGTACCCAATGATTACTACACCTACGGCGGTATGATTAGACCTGTTGTGATGGATTTTGTAAGGGAAGCGTTTGTGGAACGGATATGGTTTACACCGATGAAAGAAACGGGTGGTTGGCGCGCGGAAATCAAAGCTAAAGTGGTCAATCTGCGAGCTGAGCGCGGAACATGGAACGTGAGATGTAAATTAGGGGAATTGGAATATGACATCGGACAAATCACTCTAGATGCAAGGCAGAGTGGCGAAGTGTCGACAAGTCTGTCTTTTCCTCATGTTCAGCCTTGGTCCGATACGGATCCGAACTTATATCTGCTGGAAGTTCAGCTTTGCTCGGCTGCGACCGGAAAGGTGATTGACGATTTAATTGAGCGTGTCGGATTCCGACAAGTAGAGGTTCTCGGCGACCGTATTGTCTTAAATGGCCAAAAAGTGAAGCTGAAGGGTTTTTGCCGTCATGAAGACCATCCTGCTTTTGGAGCCGCATTGCCGGTTCAACAGATGGTTCAGGATATGGAGCTGATGAGGGAATTGGGCTGCAATGCGGTAAGGACCAGCCATTACCCGAACGATGAACGGTTTCTCGATTTGTGTGACGAGTACGGCATGCTCGTATGGGAAGAAAACCATGCCAGAGGACTTAGCCTGGAACAGATGCTGAAGCCTGGCTTTAGAGAACAGTGTCTAGACTGCAATCGCGAGATGGTAGAGAACCATTATAATCATCCAAGCATCGTGATTTGGGGGATATTGAACGAGTGTGCCAGTGATACCGAACAAGGCAGAGCGATGTACAAGGAACAGCTGGAACAAATCCGTGCGATGGACGCTTCGAGACCGCTAAGCTTCGCCTCGCATTTATTTTTCTCCGATCTATGTCTGGACTTGGCAGATATTATTTCGTTTAACGTATATCCCGGCTGGTATAACGATGACGTGCCCGGCGATTTGGCAGATCGCATAAAGGCATGGGCGGATGAGGCGAATGGGGCTGGGAAACCGATGATCATAAGTGAATTTGGAGCAGATGGTTATTACGGATATCGATCCGGTACAAGAGTAAGAGGGACGGAGGAGCGTCAGTCTGACATCGTCGGCAAAGCCTTGGAAGATTTTATCGGCCGAGACTATATTCAAGGCTTATTTATATGGCAGTTCTGTGATGTTCGTGTTACGGAAGGGACGGGATGGCTTCTGACTAGAGCAAGAACGATGAACAGCAAAGGAATTTTCGACGAGTATCGTCGTCCTAAGCTCGCTGCGGAAACGGTAAAGCATTATTTTCGAAACATGACGACTTGTATCGAATGATGTAAAAATATTATATGATTTTTGGGCGAATCCTTCGGGTGGTTGAAACCGCTTTATAGATTTATCATAGAAACATAAATGAGAAACGTACTGTGAAGGAGGGCTAAAAATGGAAGCGATGACAACAGAGACTACACCATCCGCGCCGCGGAAGACAAACAGCTTCTGGAGAAAAGCCTTACAGCAAAAGTGGTTATACCTTATGTCCATTCCATTTGTTGTATGGGTTTTCATTTTCAATTATATGCCGCTTTGGGGATGGACGATGGCGTTCCAAGATTTCAAACCGGCAAGATCTTTTACAGAACAGGAATGGGTAGGATTCAAACACTTCATTGCACTGTTCAGTGATGATAAATTTTATTTGGTGCTTCGAAACACCTTAGCGATGAGCTTCTTGAGCTTGATTGCAGGATTTACGATCCCCATCTTCTTTGCCATTATGCTCAATGAACTGAGAAGCTCGTTTATGAAACGCTTCGTGCAAACGGTATCTTACTTGCCACACTTCGTATCGTGGGTTGTCGTCGCGAGCTTAGTAACCACGATGCTGTCGATTGACGGCGGAGTAATTAATGATTTGTTGGTAACACTGGGGATTATTGATCAGCCGATACAGTTTATGGCGAAAGGCGAATGGTTCTGGTACATTATCACCGCCGTAGACTCATGGAAGGAAATGGGCTGGAGTGCGATCATCTATTTGGCAGCGATTGCAGGGATCGACCCAGAGCTTTATGAGGCTGCCAGAGTAGACGGAGCAAACCGTTTTAGACAAATGTGGCACATTACGCTGCCTGGAATTCGGACAACGATTATCGTACTTCTCATCATGTCAATCGGGCATTTGATCAGTATCGGTTTTGAAAAGCAATTCTTGCTTGGTAACAACTTAGTCAGAGAATATTCGGACGTGCTTGATCTATACGCACTGAATTACGGTATCGGTATGGGACGTTATTCCTTCGGTACAGCGATAGGTATATTCAACTCGGTTGTAAGTATTATTCTGTTGTTTACCGCCAACGGAATCTTTAAAAAAGTCACGAAAGAAAGCATCATGTAAGGGGGGAGATCACAGTGGCAAAGACTAAAAAATACAGCCGTTTGACAACGGGGGACCGGATCTTTGATATATGCAACTTGATTTTTATGCTCGGCATCGTTGTCGTTACGCTTTATCCGTTCTTGAACGTGCTTGCTATCTCGCTGAATGTATCGTCGGACACGGTCAAAGGCGGAATCACGATTTGGCCAAGGGAATTCACTTGGGCGAACTACGAGCAGCTGCTGAGCTTCGGCGGATTGATGCAGGGGGCGAAGATTTCTATTCTTCGTACGATCATTGGTACGGTATTCGGAGTTATCAGCTCCTCCATGCTGGCTTTCGTTATCAGCCGCCAGGATTTCCAAGCTAGAAAATTTGTTTCCACGTACTTGGCGCTGACGATGTATGTTTCCGGCGGATTGATTCCCGGCTACATGCTGATTCGTGATTTGGGATTGACAAACTCTTTCTGGGTCTATATTTTACCCGGTATGGTTGTGGCCTTTAACGTGTTTATTATCCGCTCATTTATTGACGGATTGCCATATGCGCTTCAGGAGTCTGCTAAACTTGACGGCGCGAGCGACTTTACGATTTATTGGAGAATTATATTACCGCTTTGTAAGCCGGTGCTTGCGACCATCGCATTATTCGTAGCCGTTGGGCAATGGAACTCTTGGTTCGATACGTATCTGTACAACGGTTCTAATGAAAAGCTGACGACGCTGCAGTACGAATTGCAGAAGGTACTCCAGAGCACTACAGCGGGTAACTCTGCTCCGCGTGGAGACAGTGTGCTGCAGAACATGAACCGCGTTTCACCGCAATCGGTGAAGATGGCGATCACGATCGTCGTAACGGTCCCAATTCTTGTCGTTTATCCATTCCTGCAAAGATACTTTGTTAAAGGGATGACATTAGGAGCTGTAAAAGCTTAAACCATTTCTTCGGTATCAACAGCCATCGCTGTTATATACACTATATTTTATGCAGAAATAAAGGGAGGTTTACACAGCATGAAGAAATCTACAGCTAAGATGTTAGCGATTCTCTTCATCGTCACAGCGCTCGTTACTTCGTTAGCGGCTTGTGGCAGCAACAATGAAAACAACGGCAGCAACAGCGGGAGCGCCGGTGAGACAAGTACCGATCCGGTCACTATGACATGGTTCAGTGCAGACCCTATCTCCTCTTGGAATAACATGCAGGATGAAGTAGGTCAAGAAATTACGAAACAAACAGGCGTGACGCTGAAAGCCGAATTCGCCATGGATGCGAACCGGATCGCTCTGATGATCGCGAGCGGCGACTATCCGGATCTGATTTCTCCTAAAGGAGATGCAGGTAAACTGGTTGACGCTGGTGCATTAATCGACTTGACGGATTTGATTGAAGAATATGGTCCAAACCTGAAAAAGGTATACGGCGATTATTTTGATCGTTTGAAGTGGAGTGCAGAGGATGACAGCATTTATATTCTTCCTGCCTTGAATGCAGTAGATCAACAATACATGGATATCGCAGGTTCCTTCCACGTGCAGCATGCTGCAGTGAAAGAAGCAGGCTATCCAGAAATTAAAACCATTCAAGATTACGAAGAAGTCATCAAGCAGTATGTAGATAAACATCCAACGACAGCAGACGGTCAGCCAACGATTGGTATTTCACTGCTGGCAGACGACTGGAGAATCATGATCGGGGTAACGAACCCTGCGTTCTTTACGACGGGTGCTCCGGACGATGGCGAATTCTACATTGATCCAGAAACATATGAAGTGACTTATCACTACAGACGTCCAGAAGAAAAAGAATATTTCCGTTGGTTAAATCACATTAACGATATTGGACTTCTTGATCCAGAAGCATTCGTACAAAAAGAAGACCAATATAAAGCAAAAATCGCGAGCGGTCGTGTGGTCGGTGTGATTGACCAAGATTGGGGCTTCCAAGACAGCGTAAACTCCTTGAAGTCCGAAGGCAAGTACGAGCAAACTTATGCTCACTTCCCAGTTACTTTGTCTGAAGAGTATAAAGACCACTCCCTGCAAAGCACAGGATTTATGGCAGGTTGGGGTACAGGTATCACGACTGAAGCAGAAGATCCAGTACGTGCTATTAAATTCTTGGATTTCCTTGCTTCCGAAGAAGGTCAAATCTTGAATTATTGGGGTATTGAAGGTAAGCATTATGAATACGATGAGAATGGCGTTCGTTTCATTCCTGAAGACGTATTGAACCGTAAAAACAACGATACAGCGAATTGGACGAAAGAAACGGGTGTAGGTCTGTACGGTATTTCTGGCCGTTACGGTGACGGTGTGAAGGATTCCACTGGAAACTACTACACGACGAAATACCCTGAGCAAGTGATCGCAAACTATAGTGATGCAGAGAAAGAAACACTTTCTGCATACGGTGTTGAAAGATGGATCGAATTGTGGCCTCAGCCTGAAGAATTCGAAGTGAAGGATTGGGGCGCAGCATGGGATATTGCATATCCAAGTGATTCCGATCTAGCAATTCTCTACAAAACGATGGAAGAAATCACAAGATTGCGTGTTCCAGAAATTATTCTTGCCGAGCCTTCTGAGTTCGATGCGCTGTGGGATGCATACATGGCAGAGCTCGAAAAGAATGGTGTAGAAGATATGGAAGATGAGTATGAAACGTATGTAAAAGCAAGAGTTGAACATTGGGGCGGCAGCGCCGAGTAATCCAATATGATGTTTGCAGCTGAGGGACCCGTAGATCGGGTCTCTCTTTTGTGATGTAAATTGTGGAATTTTCTTATGATTTTTAGGATTCATTGGAAAAAACATAGGCGATGTTAAAAAATTATATGATTTATTATCAAATTATTTGGGTATATGAAAGCGCTTTATTATTTTAAGATAGGGTTATAAAAGGAGCCAAAAGAGATGGTCAGCAATTAGGAAAGGTAAAGGGGGAGTTGTTTTGAAAGCGGTAACAGAAAATAATGTTGTTCCAGTCGAACGAAAGAAAAACAGCTTCTGGAGAAAAGCCTTGCAGCAAAAATGGCTTTATATCATGTCTATCCCGTTTATTGTATGGGTTTTCATTTTTAACTATTTGCCGCTTTGGGGATGGACGATGGCGTTCCAGGACTTTAAACCGGCAAGATCCTTTAGTGAACAGGAATGGGTGGGATTTAAACACTTCATTGCACTATTCGGTGATGATAAATTTTATTTAGTGCTTCGAAATACACTCGCGATGAGTTTTTTAAGCTTGATCGCAGGATTTACGATTCCGATCATCTTCGCCATTCTGTTGAATGAATTAAGAAATTCCTTTATGAAACGATTTGTACAAACGGTATCGTATTTGCCTCACTTCGTTTCATGGGTTGTAGTAGCGAGCTTGGTGACCACGATGCTGTCCATCGATGGAGGAGTCGTTAACGATTTGTTGATGACATTAGGAATTATTGATAAGCCGATCCAGTTTATGGCGAAAGGCGAATGGTTCTGGTATATCATCACTGCCGTAGACTCTTGGAAAGAAATGGGCTGGAGCGCCATCATCTATTTGGCAGCGATTGCAGGGATTGACCCTGAATTGTATGAGGCCGCCAGGGTTGACGGAGCGAACCGTCTCAAACAAATGTGGCATATTACACTGCCGGGTATTCGCACGACGATTATCGTTCTTCTCATTATGTCGATCGGACACTTGATCAGTATCGGCTTTGAGAAGCAGTTCTTATTAGGAAACAACTTAGTCAGAGAATATTCGGACGTGCTTGATCTATACGCACTGAATTATGGTATTGGCATGGGACGTTATTCCTTTGGTACTGCGATTGGTATATTCAACTCTGTTGTGAGTATCATACTGCTGTTCACCGCCAACGGAATTTTCAAAAAAGTTACGAAAGAAAGCATCATGTAAGGGGGGATCACATTGGCTAAATCGAGACGCTACAGCCGTTTGACGACCGGTGATCGAATCTTTGATATATGCAATGCGATCTTCATGATCGGTGTAGTTGTAATCACGCTCTATCCGTTTTTGAACGTACTGGCGATATCGCTCAATGAATCGTCGGATACGGTTAAGGGTGGAATTACCATATGGCCGCGTGCTTTCACTTGGGCCAATTATGAACAAATATTTACCTTCGGAGGTTTGATTCAAGGGGCGAAAATATCCGTTCTGCGTACTCTGATCGGTACGATCCTTGGAGTCATCAGCTCGTCCATGCTGGCATTCGTTCTGAGCCGGCACGATTTTCAGGCAAGAAAATTCGTCTCGACCTACTTGGCGCTGACGATGTACGTATCCGGCGGATTGATTCCGGGCTACATGCTGATTCGTGACTTGGGATTGACGAACTCTTTCTGGGTATACATTTTTCCCGGAATGGTAGTTGCCTTCAATGTATTTATCATCCGCTCGTTTATCGATGGATTGCCATATGCGCTGCAGGAGTCCGCGAAGCTGGACGGCGCCAATGACTTCACAATTTACTTAAGAGTCATCCTGCCGTTATGTAAACCGGTTTTAGCAACCATCGCTTTGTTCGTTGCTGTCGGTCAATGGAACTCATGGTTCGACACTTATCTGTATAACGGTTCCAATGAAAAGCTGACCACTTTGCAGTATGAACTGCAGAAGGTACTGCAGAGTACGACAACGGGCAATACCGCGCCGCGCGGTGACAGTGTGATTCAAAATATGAACCGTGTATCGCCGCAATCGGTTAAGATGGCGATTACAATCATCGTTACGGTACCAATCTTAGTCGTATATCCATTTCTGCAAAGATATTTTGTGAAGGGTATGACATTGGGAGCAGTAAAGGCTTAGTTCATCACTTCGGTATCAACAGCATTCGCTGTTATACAATAAAAAACGTACACACAAAAAGGGAGGTTTACAACATGAAGAAGTCTGCAGCAAAGATGTTAGCGATTCTCTTCATCGTTACAGCGCTAATTACTTCATTAGCGGCTTGTGGCAGCGGTAATAACAACGAGAATAATAACAGCACGAACACAAGTACTAATTCCGGAAACAACGGAAATAGTGGAACTGAACCTGGTACTGATCCAATCACTTTGTCTTGGTTTAGTGCGGACCCTATTGCAACATGGAACGATATGAAGGATGAAGTTGGTCAAGAAATTACGAAACAAACAGGTGTAACGCTGGATGTTGAATTCGCTATGGATGCGAACCGCATCGCTCTAATGATCGCCAGCGGGGACTACCCGGATATGATTTCACCGAAAGGTGATGCAAGCAAGCTGGTTGATGCTGGAGCATTGATTGATTTGACGGATTTGATTGAAGAGCATGGCCCGAACCTAAAAAAGGTATACGGCGATTACATGGATCGCTTGAAGTGGAGCGCAGAAGATGATTCCATCTACATTCTTCCTACGCTGGATGCAGTAGGCAAGCAGTATATGGATGCCGGCGGTACGTTCCAAATTCAGCATGCAGCATTGAAAGAGGCAGGCTATCCTGAAATTAAAACGGTTAAAGATTATGAAAACGTTATCAAACAATATGTGGAAAATCATCCAACAACGGAAGATGGTCAGCCAACGATCGGTATTTCGCTCTTGGCAGACGACTGGAGAATAATGATTGGGGTAACAAACCCGGCGTTTATTACTACGGGAGCACCGGACGATGGCGAATATTACATCGATCCAGAAACGTATGAAGTGACTTATCACTACAGACGTCCGGAAGAAAAGGAATATTTCCGCTGGTTAAACCATATTAACGATATCGGATTGTTAGATCCAGAAGCATTCGTCCAGAAAGAAGACCAATATAAAGCGAAAATTGCTTCCGGTCGTGTGGTTGGGGTTATTGACCAAGACTGGGGATTCTCAGACAGTGTCAACGCATTGAAATCCGAAGGCAAATTCGATAAAACGTATGCTCGATTCCCGGTTACATTGACGGAAGAATTCAAGGATCATTCCTTCCAGGATACAGGATATATGGCTGGATGGGGCGTTGGTATCACGACAGAAGCTGAAGATCCAGTCCGTGCCATCAAATTCTTGGATTGGCTCGCATCCGATGAAGGTCAAGTGCTGATTAACTGGGGTATTGAAGGCAAGCATTACACGGTAGAAGACGGCAAGCGCGTCATTATTCCTGAAGTACAGGAAAGAAAAAATAACGACAACACGAACTTTACGAAAGAAACCGGTATTGGCATGTATAACATTTCCGCTCGTTTTGGTGACGGCGTAAAGGATTCAACAGGAAATTACTATACGACTACGTTCCCAGAGCAAGTGATTGAAAACTATAATGATGTCGAGAAAGAAACGCTTGCAGCATACGGTGTTGAAAGATGGATTGAATTGTGGCCAAGCAAGGATGAGTTCCCAGTGAAGCCATGGGGTGCTGCATGGAATATCTCTTATCCAAGCGATTCCGATTTAGCGGTATTGTATAAGACAATGGAAGAGATCACGAGAAAACGGATTCCAGAAATTATTCTTGCGGATCCTGCCGAATTTGATCAGCTGTGGGATGACTACATGGCTGAACTCGAGGATAACGATGTAGAGGAAATGGAAGACGAATATGAAACGTATGTCAAAGCAAGAATTGAACATTGGGGCGGAACGGTAGAATAACGTTTCGTTTGCCTAACAGGGTCTCCATGAAGGAGGCCCTGTTTTTGTGTTCATATGAATAGCCTATATTGTGACAGACGATTCAACATTTTTTTAGAAAAGAAGTTTTCGATGTCAAAATGTTACATGGTTTTACATCTAATTTATAGGGTATTTGAAAGCGTTTTTATATATTAGGATAAAGGCAAGCAACGAAGATATGATTATTGCAACCGGTTAAATTACAACTCTCGTTGTATAAAAAACAAACATATTTAAAGGGAGGCTTACAGAATGAAGAAGTCAGCTGCCAAGCTGTTGGCAATACTCTTCATCGTCACAACGCTGATTACATCGTTAGCGGCTTGTGGAAGCGGTAACAACAATAATGAAAACGGTAACACGAATGCTAATTCCGGCAATGCAGAAGGCGGAGCAGGAGAGTCCAGCGCAGAGCCAATTACATTATCTTGGTTCAGTGCGGATCCGATAGCGACATGGAACGACATGAAGGATGAAGTCGGTCAAGAAATTACAAAACGTACCGGCGTTACTTTAGAACCAGAATTCGCCATGGATGCGAACCGGATTGCTCTCATGATTGCAAGCGGTGACTATCCGGATATGATTTCTCCAAAGGGAGATGCCAGCAAACTCGTTGATGCAGGTGCATTAATTGATTTGACAGATTTGATCGAAGAACATGGTCCGAACCTGAAGAAAGTATACGGGGATTACATGGAGCGCCTGAAATGGAGCAAAGATGACGACTCCATCTACATCCTGCCATCGCTGAATGGTGTCGATCAAGAATATATGGATACAGGCGGTACTTTCCACCTTCAACATCAAGCCGTGAAAGAAGCAGGCTATCCTGAAATTAAGACGGTGAAAGATTACGAGGCAGTCATTCAGCAATATGTCGACAGCCATCCAACAACTGCAGATGGACAACCTACCATTGGCTTAACATTGTTGGCCGATGACTGGAGAATTATGATCGGCGTGACGAACCCAGCGTTCATTACGACGGGTGCACCGGATGACGGTGAAATCTATATCGATCCAGAAACATACGAAGTGACTCTTCACTACAGACGTCCTGAAGAGAAGGAATATTTCCGCTGGTTAAACCACATGAACGATATCGGATTGCTTGATCCGGAAGCGTTTGTACAAAAAGAAGATCAGTATAAAGCTAAAATTGCGACTGGACGTGTCGTCGGCGTCATTGACCAGGATTGGGGCTTTGCTGACTCGGTGAACTCCTTGAAATCCGAAGGCAAATACGAGCAGGCTTATGCTCGCTTCCCAATTACGTTGACAGAAGAGTATAAAGATCACGCTCTGCAAAGCACCGGTTTCATGGCGGGATGGGGAATCGGTATTACGACGGAAGCGGAAGATCCAGTGCGTGCGATCAAGTTCTTGGATTGGCTAGCATCTGATGAAGGTCAAATCCTGAACAACTGGGGAATCGAAGGCAAGCATTACACTGTAGAAGACGGTAAGCGTGTCATTATTCCAGAAGTATTGGACAAGAAAATTAACGACAACACCAACTTTACGAAAGAAACAGGAATCGGTATGTACAGCATCTCCGCTCGCTATGGTGACGGTGTACAAGATTCCACTGGTAACTATTACACGACAACATTCCCAGAGCAAGTAATTAATAACTACAACGAGGTAGAGAAAGAAACTCTTGCTGCTTACGGCGTAGAAAGATGGATTGAATTGTGGCCTCAAAAGGATGAATTCCCAGTGAAAGCTTGGGGTGCTGCATGGGATCTATCTTATCCAAGTGATTCCGATTTAGCGATTCTGTACAAAACGATGGAAGAGATTACAAGAAGATCGATTCCGGAAATCGTCCTAGCAGATCCAGCTGATTTCGACGCTAAGTGGGATGAGTTTATGACAGAGCTCGAGGAAAATGACGTAGAGAAATTCGAAGACGAGTACGAGAAGCTTGTTAAAGCAAGAGTAGAACTCTGGAATTAATTCTAAACATATGGGATTGTCCATCAGTCAAATGATTGACTTGGGCAGTCCCTTTTTTTATTTCACCTCATGTGAAGTTCACGAACGTTTGAAAGCACGATACGATTTTCGTCACAAAATGTCAAATCTCCAATATATGTATGATTTTGCAATGAATTATTAGGGTGTTTGAAAGCGCTTTTATCAATTACGATTAGGTCATAAACAACGAACCAGTGGTTTCCTATAAACAAGGACTTTGTTGTTTTGCCTAAAACCAAAATTATGGGAGGTTATACGGCATGAAGAAATCCACAGCCAAGATGTTGATGATTATCTTCATCGTCTCAACACTCGTTACAACATTAGCCGCTTGCGGAAGCGGTAATAATGGCGGGAACGAGAACAATACCAACACCAATACGAACGCAAATACCAATACCAATTCCGGTAATGGGGGGGAAGGCAGCGGAGAAGATACAAACGCTGAGCCTATCACATTGTCTTGGTTCAGTGTCGATCCTATTTCATCTTGGAACAATATGCAGGACGAAGTCGGAAAAGAACTTACGAAAAAAACAGGCGTTACCTTGGAAGCAGAATTTGCGATGGATGCGAATCGAATCGCGTTGATGATTGCCAGCGGCGATTACCCGGATATGATTTCTCCTAAAGGGGATGCCAGCAAGCTGGTTGACGCAGGCGCATTGATTGACTTAAGAGATCTGATCGAAGAGCATGGTCCGAACCTGAAAAAGGCATATGAAAAATACTGGGACCGCCTCAGGTGGAGTGCAGAGGATGATGCCATCTACATTCTCCCTACCGCTGAATCCATCGATCAACAATATATGGATATTGCCGGTTCCTTCCATCTCCAGCATGCTGCGGTGAAAGAAGCGGGCTATCCAGACATCAAAACCGTTAAAGATTACGAAGCTGTCATTCAGCAGTATGTAGATCAACATCCAACGACGGCGGATGGTCAACCTACGATCGGTTTAACGGTGCTCGCGGATGATTGGAGAATTATGATCGGGGTAACGAACCCGGCGTTTTACACGACAGGCGCGCCTGATGACGGGGAATTTCATATTAATCAAGAAACGTATGAAGTCACTTACCATTACAGACGCCCTGAAGAAAAGGAGTATTTTCGCTGGTTAAATCATATGAACGATATCGGGCTCCTTGATCGAGAAGCGTTCGTACAGAAGGAAGATCAATATAAAGCTAAAATCGCATCTGGCCGTGTGGTCGGTGTCATTGATCAGGATTGGGGCTTTCAAGACAGTGTGAACGCACTAAAGGCCGAGGGCAAATTTGAACAAACTTATGCTCACTTTCCTGTAACCTTGACTGAAGAGTATAAGGATCATTCGCTTCAAAGCACCGGCTTTATGGCAGGATGGGGCATCGGAATCACGACGGAAGCGGAAGATCCGGTACGTGCCATTCAATTTTTAGATTACCTCGCTTCAGAAGAAGGTCAAATTCTCAACAACTGGGGGATTGAAGGGAAGCACTACATGGTAGATGAGAACGGTACACGTGTTATTCCAGATGAGGTGTTAGATCGAAAGGTAAATGATGCGACCAATTTCACGAAAGAGTCCGGTATTGGCATGTACAGCATTTCTGCCCGCTATGGTGACGGAGTGAAGGACTCTTCTGGAAATTATTATACGACGAAATATCCCGAACAGATTATCCAAAGCTATTCGGATGTGGAGAAAGAAACACTCTCCCAATACGGTGTAGAAAGATGGATTGAATTGTGGCCGCAGCGGGATGAGTTCCCGGTGAAGCCTTGGGGTGCAGCTTGGAATATTTCTACGCCAACGGATACGGATTATGCAGTACTGTACAAAACGATGGAGGAAATTACAAGAAGGCGGATTCCTGAAATCATCTTGGCCGAGCCAGCTGAATTCGACGCGTTGTGGGATGAATACATGACCGAAATTGAGGAAAACGGTGTTGAGAAAATGGAAGACGAATATGAAACGTTCGTAAAGGCAAGGATCGAGCATTGGGGCGGATCGGTTGGATTGTGAAATGAAAATGTCAAAAAACTATATGAGATTTCAGGAAATGTTTGGGGTGTTTGTAAGCGTTTTTATTGATTAATATAATGAGAAGAAAGGGTCTCGTACTAAAGGGACCCTTTCTTCCATATGTGAGCCACCCTAAAAATGGACATCTTGAAATTCACTATCAGCATGGTAAAGTCAAATGGAAGGCTATATTGTATTGATGGTTAACAAGAAGGCTCCGACTGTTTAAAGCAGCTGGATGATTCATAATTTCTTTTCAAAGTCATAAAGCAATAGGTCAGGAGATGAATCAATTGAAAAAAACATCACCATGGAAGCTGTGGTACCGCCAGCCTGCATCGCGCTGGGAAGAAGCTCTGCCGATTGGGAATGGCAGACTAGGAGGTATGGTGTTCGGTGGGGCCCTGCAGGAAAGAATTCAGCTTAATGAGGATACGTTGTGGTCCGGCTTTCCCAGGGATACCAACAATTATGAAGCTCTGCGTCATTTGAAGACAGCAAGAGAACTGATCCAGCAAGGAAAATATAAAGAAGCCGAGGAGTTGATTAATCGGCACATGGTTGCACGTCGCACCGAATCGTACCTTTCATTGGGAGATCTACTGATTGAACATGAAGGTGTAGAGAAGGTGCAGTATTCGACTCGAGATCTGGATTTAGAAAGAGGCGTCACCACCACAACTTATTCTATCGAAGACGTACAGGTCGTTCGGGAAGCTTGGGTCAGTGCAGCCGATCAAGTGATGGCCGTTCGTGTAACCGCCAGCGAGCAGGCACAGATTAACATGAAGATTGGACTTTGGTCCAAGCTTCGGCATAACGTCATTGCAAAGGGCGGATCTAAGCTCGTATTGGAAGGACAAGCTCCAGCTCACATAGCTGACAATTACCGCGGTGACCATCCGAATCCCGTCTACTATTTGGAAGGACAAGGACTCAGCTTTGAAATCCATCTTGAACTGCACATCGATGGAGGGACCGTTCGTCCGAACGATGAAGGACAGCTTATCGTCGAACAAGCTGATGCCGTGATGATCTATTTAAGCGCTGCCACAAATTTTGAGAAGTTCGATATCGATCCCAAGCACAGCACCATAAATCCAGAGCAAAAATGCATAGAGTGGCTCGCATCTGCAGCCAAGCACAGCTATGAGGCTCTGTTGAAGCGTCATGAACAGGAGCAGGCTGCCTGGTTTAATCGAGTACAGCTCCGATTAGGTTCGGGCGAGCGAAGTGAACTGCCGACGGATGAACGACTGGAGCGGTATAAGGAGGATAAGAACGATCCGGGATTAGAAGCGCTGTATTTCCAATTTGGACGTTATTTGCTCATTGCAAGTTCAAGGCCGGGAACACAGCCAGCCCATCTGCAGGGAATTTGGAATGATCACGTCTCACCGCCATGGAACAGCAATTATACGATTAATATTAATACAGAGATGAACTATTGGCCTGCTGAAGTATGCCATTTAAGCGAGCTTCATGAGCCTTTGTTTCAAATGCTGGATGACTTGACCGTGAGCGGAAGCCGAACCGCACAAATTCATTACAACAGCAGAGGGTGGACGGCGCATCATAATGTGGATTTGTGGAGAATGTCGTCCCCGTCAGACGGGGATGCGAGCTGGGCGTTCTGGCCGATGGGAGGAGCGTGGCTGAGCAGACAGCTGTGGGAGCATTACGAATTTAATCTCGATGAGGATTTTTTGCGTGAAAAGGCATATCCAATCTTGAAAGGAGCTGCAAGGTTTTGCTTGGATTGGCTCGTCGAGACCGAGGACGGCAAATTGATATCGATCCCTTCAACCTCTCCGGAAAATAAATTTGTCACACCGGATGGGGAGCCCTGCAGCGTGTCGATGGCTTCGACGATGGATATGGCAATTATGCGGGACTTGTTCAGCCATTGTATAGAGGCAAGCCTAGTGCTGGGGGCAGATGAGGAATTTCGAGGAGAGCTAAAGAATGCAATCGTGAAGCTTCCGCCGTATCAGATTGGAAAGCACGGACAGCTGCAGGAATGGTATGAAGATTTTGAAGAGCATGAACCTGGACATCGCCACGTTTCTCATTTGTATGGCTTGTATCCGGGGAATGAAATTAATCATCGTGATACACCCGAGCTCGTAGAAGCTGTCAAAGTGACATTGGAAAGAAGACTGAAGCATGGCGGCGGCCATACGGGCTGGAGCTGTGCGTGGCTGATCAATCTCTACGCTAGATTGAGAGATGGGAAGACCGCCCATCAATTTGTCCAAACGCTGCTCTCTCGTTCCACCTATCCGAATTTGTTCGATGATCACCCTCCATTCCAGATTGACGGCAACTTTGGCGGAACGGCTGGGATTGCGGAGATGCTGCTGCAATCTCACTTGGATGAGCTGGATTTGCTGCCTGCTCTGCCGGAGGCATGGTCAGAAGGTTCAGTCACGGGTTTAAAGGCTCGCGGCGGCTTTATTGTAGATATGGCTTGGAAAGATGGCAAGCTGCTAAAAGCATCGATCTTGTCTACAAAGGATGGGGCTTGTCGTATTCGATCCGCAGTACCGGTTCAAGTGCTTGGACAGGATGGGACCGTATTGGGCAATGAGTCTTTCGAGACGAAAAAAGGTGAGACGTACACGATCGTCGCTGCCTCATAATACACACTGCGAATTTCGGGGCATGAACGATACACGTGCGAAGGAAACAGCAGTGAATGAAGGAGTATTCCGTTAGGGAATGCTCCTTTTTTAACATGGGGCAGCATTTTCTTTTTCAGAGGATGCCGACGGGCGCTTTTTACATCTATGTAAATTAATAAATTTATTAATATAATATATTTTTATTGACGATGTAAGAACCTTTCATTATGATGAGTATAGAAGAAGGAAGTTAAATCAATGTCTGCAGGGAGGAGAATCAACTTGAAACAAGCAAGAATGTTACTGGATAAGGATTTTGTTATTTCGGAAATTGATAAGCGAATTTATGGGTCCTTTATTGAGCATTTAGGAAGAGCTGTCTATGGCGGTATTTATGAACCAGGGCATTCGGAAGCGGATGAGCAAGGATTTCGCAGGGATGTGATGGAACTGGTGAAGGAGCTTCAAGTTCCGATTGTGCGTTATCCGGGCGGGAACTTTGTATCCGGTTACAATTGGGAAGACGGCGTTGGGCCGAAAGAAGACCGTCCTAAACGCTTGGAGCTGGCTTGGAAGATGATTGAGACAAACGAAGTCGGCACGAATGAATTTGCCGATTGGGCGAAAAAAGTGAACACAGAGGTCATGATGGCTGTCAACTTAGGTACTCGAGGCATCGATGCCGCTAGAAATCTGGTCGAATACTGCAATCATCCGGGAGGTACATATTGGAGCGATCTGCGGAAATCCCATGGGTATCAGGAACCGCACAAAATTAAAACATGGTGTCTCGGCAACGAGATGGACGGTCCTTGGCAGATCGGCCATATGAATGCTGAAGATTACGGAAAGAAGGCGCTGGAAGCGGCCAAAGTGATGAAATGGGTGGATGATTCTATCGAGCTTGTCTCGTGCGGCAGCTCTTCGACAGGGATGAAGACGTTCCCTGAATGGGAAGCGACCAGCCTGGATATTACGTATGAAGCTGTGGATTATGTTTCCTTACACCAATACTACGGCAATCCGAATAACGACACGGAAAGCTATTTGGCGAAATCGTTGGATATGGATCATTTTATTAAAACCGTCATTTCCACCTGCGATTACATCAAAGCAAAGAAGCGCAGCAAGAAGACGCTTATGTTAAGCTTTGACGAATGGAATGTATGGTATCATTCCCACTCTGCGGATAAGCAGCTGAAGCCTTGGCAGGTCGCGCCGCCTCAGTTGGAGGATGTATACAATTTTGAGGATGCACTGCTCGTCGGCTGCATGCTGATCACGATGCTGAAGCATTCCGACCGTGTGAAGATGGCATGCATGGCACAACTCGTCAATGTAATAGCTCCGATTATGACATCCAATGGAGGAGGAGCTTGGAAGCAAACGATCTTCTATCCGTATCTTCATACTTCGGTATACGGAAGAGGGAAGGCATTGCAGCCGGTTATTTCTTCCGATAAGTATGACAGCAAGGAATTTACGGATGTTCCTTATTTGGAATCGGTTAGCGTCTATGATGAGGAGAGTGAAGCGGTAACCATTTTTGCAGTGAATCGTTCCCTTACGGATGAGCTTCATCTGGATTGTGACGTTAGAAGCTTTGCAGGATATCAGCTCGTAGAGCACATTGTGCTGGAGAACGATGACCTGAAAGCTGTTAACACCGAACAGTGTGAACAAGTGAAGCCTCACTCGAACGGAAATGCACTGCTGCAGGATGGCAAAATTGAAGCCACTCTCGCAAAGGCATCCTGGAACGTGATTCGTCTGGCAAAAAAATGATAGAATAGAGAAGAGACGAAAGCAATGCAGGAGGAGCGGTACTATGAAATCGAAGATTGATCGTATGAATGGAGGTTCCTCTGTATGCCAGTGCGGACACCCCCATCATACTGTGGAGATGGAATGCGTCATTGGCAGGGGAGTGCTGGTTCAAGTTTCGACATATTTGAATGAAAATAATTATTCAAAGCCTCATATCATAGCGGATGACCATACATTCAAGGCGGCGGGTGAACGATTGAAGGAACAGCTTGAGGGACATGATATTCCATGCTCGGTTACTCGTTTAAAGCCCAATGCCGCAGGAGACGTGTTAGCGGATGGCGACTCAATCCTGCAGCTGTTATCCGAGCTGATTCCGGATGTTCAGCTTCTCATTGCAGTAGGTTCTGGAACGATTCATGATATCGTTCGGTTCGTCAGCTACAAGACCGGCATTCCGTTTATTTCGGTGCCTACCGCAGCATCTGTAGACGGATTTACTTCTGCAGGAGCACCGCTCATCATTCATCAGTTTAAGCAGACGATTCAAGCTGTTCCGCCGAAGGCGATTTTCGCGGATACCGAAATTTTGGTAAAGGCTCCAAAGGCGCTGACAGCCGCCGGATTTGGTGATATGCTCGGTAAATTCACTTCCCTTGCGGATTGGATCATTTCCAGGGAAATGGGACAAGAACCTTTTTGTCCTTTGGCATATGAATGGACTAAAGAAGCGCTGGATGCTTGTGTAGAGTATGCAGAAGAGATTGCTTCAGGCAGTGAAAAGGGCATTCAAATTTTAATGGAGAGCTTGATTCTGTCCGGGTTATCGATGCTGATGATCGATCATTCACGACCTGCATCGGGAGGGGAGCATCATATTTCTCATATGTGGGAAATGGATTTTATTTTGAACGGCAGAAAGCAGCTTTTGCACGGAGCGAAGGTCGGGGTGGCAACGATATTGTTAACGCCTTTATACCACAGACTGGCTTCGGAAAAGCCTGGGAGTGCCTTCGAGGTCTATGCATCTATACCGGAGGCGGAACAGATTGCCTCATGGATGCGAGCTGCAGGAGGACCTACGACACCAGAGGAGCTGGGAATTTCCGAGGAGCTGGTGACGGATGCGCTGCTTCGAGCTCCCGATATTCGCCAAAGATATACCGGATTAAAATATATTCGCGATCATATGCCAATCTGGTTGAAGAAGCGTTGAAGCAACCATTTTGACAAATATCATAAGGCAGCTGTTATCCGATTATACTGGAAACAGTTGCTTTTTGTTTCCGGTTCAAACATAATAAACATAACTATTTACTAAATATTGAAAAGAGATTGAAAATCCAAAGGAAATCAAACGAAAAGGTGTGATTGAATGAGTCATCAGCCAGCAGCCACAACATTTAAAGAAGTGATGGGAAATTACCCGACTGGCGTTACGGTTGTCACTACTGTAGGGGAAGGCCAAGTTCCGTTAGGATTAACGGTCAATTCCTTCGCCTCCGTATCATTGGATCCTCTGCTGATTTTATGGTCGATTGATAAAAAGGTTTCGTCCTATCCGGCTTTTGTGAATACGGATAAATTCGCTGTTCATGTATTGTCGAGTGATCAAGCAGACATCTGTTCATTATTCGCGAGCAAAGGCATTGATCGTTTTAAAAACTGCGAATGGGAGCTTTCACCGCATCAGCTTCCCATCATTTCAGGCGCAGCAGGGGTCATGCAGTGCAGAACGTTTAAAACGATGGATGCTGGGGATCATACCATCCTCATCGGCGAAGTAATCGATATCGTTAATCATCATAAAGCTCCGCTCTTATATCATCTTCGCAAATTCGGAGCCATTCCTAATGAATTTTATAGCTAGATCGATGTAATGTTAAAAAAGGTCAGGGACTGCTTCTATAAGATGAACTTCTTTCTTATAGGAAACAGTCCCTGTTTGTATGCATATATTGGAATATGAGCTAATTAATCAATAGGAAAGTCTGGCAGTAAATCACGAACCTCCATTCGAAGTCCTTCCTGCAGCGTTACTTTCGGTTCATAGTTCAGTAAAGCTCGAGCTTTAGAAATATCGGCCCACGTATGCTTTGGTTCTCCGCGTGTGTTACCCGTAAATTGCAGAACAGCCTGTATGCCGAAGATTTCCTCGAGAATCGAAATGCATTCCAATACGGTCGCCCGCTCTTTTCCGCCGATGTTGATCGTCTCTCCAATAATTCCATCCGCATGTGTGGCGGCAGCCACCGCATCGATACAGTCATCGATATAGGTAAAGTCTCGTGACTGCGTTCCGTCGCCGAAGACTGGAATAGGCGTTTGCTGAGCCATATGATGAATGAAGCGATTAAAGGCCATGTCAGGCCGTTGCCTCGGTCCATAGACGGTGAAGAAACGCAGTACGACCGCAGGAATATCATACGCTGCAGCATACACTCGGCAGAGATGCTCACCGGTTAATTTCGTAATGCCGTAAGGTGACAGTGGTTCCGTCAAAGCTGTTTCATCCACCCTGCCTGTTTTCTCTCCATATACAGAAGAGGTCGAAGCGTAAATAAACCGCTTCACGGGATACCTGCGGCAGCCTTCCAAAAGCTGCTGTGTCGCTTCAATATTGTGTGTAACGTAAGGCTTGAAATCCTTCCCCCAGCTCGATCGTACTCCCGGCATGCCGGCTAAATGATAAACGATATCGACCTTGGTCAAAAGCTGGCTCCAGTCGACTGTAAGCACATCTTGTTGAATCCACTGAAATCGAGGGTGATTCAGCACCCCATTCAGATTTCGTTCCCGAATATGCTGGGGGGTAGAGGAGGGGACTAAGGCATCTAAGCCATAGACCGTATGCCCCTCCCGCAGTAGCCGCTCGCATAAATGGGAGCCTATAAATCCTGCACATCCTGTAACCAATATATTCATATGCATTCTCCTTTTAGTGCTTAGAAGTAACGCCTTCATACCTCATTGATGATTCGTTGACTTCGGGCTTATTTGACTTATGGCAGAAGCTGCGAGCGTGATGTTAATTTATGGGTTTCATAGGGCTGGCCGATGCCGAAGTAATGAAATCCGGCAACTTCCATCTCTCTTCGGTTCAGCGCATTCTTTCCATCAAATAGAAAGGGATGCTTCATTAAGGAATGGATGCGAGACCAATCTGCATATTTGTAATGATTCCAATCCGTACATAATATGATGGCATCCGCCCCAGTAACGGCTTCATCGATCGAATCGCATTGCTCCACAGGGCTGGAACTGAGCTGTGCCGGAAGCTTGGCGACAGGATCATGTACTTTAACGGATGCACGTTTGCTGATGAGAGAGGAGATCATCGATAGAGAAGGAGACTCTCTTAAGTCGTCCGTATCAGGTTTGAATGAGAGACCGAATACCGCGACGTTCTTGTTTCTGAAACCGCCGACTATCTCTTCCCACTTGTCTAAATAAAAAGCATGCTGGGTATTGTTCACTTGAACGACTTGTTCCAGGATCGTTAACCTGTGCTGATGACCGCTTGCTGTATTTAAAAGTGCATTGATATCCTTTGGAAAGCAGGAACCTCCATATCCAATTCCAGCCTTGAGAAAATGTGCCCCAATTCGATGATCCATCCCCATTCCTTTGGCGACATCATCAATATGAATCTGCAGCGTATCACAGAGCCGGGCGAGTTCATTCATATACGATATTTTGGTTGCTAAAAAGGCATTTGACGCATATTTGATCATTTCAGCCGTTTTGGGTTCCGTGATAAGGATGGGAGCATTTATTGCATTGTAAATGGTCCGCATTTGACGAGCCGCACATTTATGATCGGTTCCAATCACAATGCGATCCGGATGCAGCGAATCGTAGAGCGCACTGCCTTCCCGCAAAAATTCGGGATTAGACACGACATCGAATGGTACGGCTGAAATTTGATGTGATGCAATCCATTCCGTTAATCGTCCATTCGTACCGATAGGAACGGTGCTTTTCACGACGATCAGCTTGTATTCCTGCATATAACGGGCGATGCTTTCGGCAGCACTGTGAATATATTTCAAATCGGGACTTCCGTCGTCCAAGGAAGGCGTCCCAACACATAAAAAAATGACCTGATTTTGTTTTATGGCGGATTTCACTGACGAAGTGACATGCAGTTGTCCACTATTCAAATGTTGAGACAATAAAGCATCCAAACCAGGCTCGAAGAAGGGAACGACCCCTTGCTTGAGTGAACTGATTTTACGTTCATCCACATCGTAGCCGGTGACGGTCCATCCCGATTCTGCCAGCATCAATGCGGTGGTAATTCCAACGTATCCCATACCCATCACAAGAATGTTCATCCTTCATTTTCCTCCATTCTGCTGTAGAATATAAAAAATTGGCACGAAGGTCATGATGAGCAAGCAGGGATGCATATGATGAATGAGTAAGTGCATTGTTAGGTTCGTGTCATTTACAATTTTTTATAATTTATGTGACTTCATGCGGTAAGGTAAAGGCATGAATCCCGTACAAAGGGAATTGTGCACTTTCATTACGATGGACCTTCACATAAATCCGCTGTTATAACGCGAATTATACCCATGCACTTATCAGTGATCAGAAATATGATACATTGTGGAGAAATGCAGATTACGTTGAAGAGCAGAAGGGAATGATGGAGTTGGACAAAGCGCAAGCGGTTCGTCAATGGGTAGAATCGAATCCGAATTTGATTGAAATTCAAGTGGAATACCAGGATGGGGAAACTCGCGATTTTTCAATTGAAGAGGATGAGGATGAGTCTGGAGCTGTCGTTAACCGTGCCGAAGCTCTACAAGCGATGCTGGGAGAAGTCGATTGGGATCAAGTCGTTCAAGTCGAAGGCGAATTGGTGGACGGAGACAAAATAGAATTAGATCTAGAAGATCCAGATGATGAAGACGAAGATGATGATGAAGATGATGAAGATGATGATGAAGATGAATCAGCCACGATATCTGTAGTTGATGACGAAGACGAAGATGATGAAGATGATGACGACGACGAAGACGAGGATGAGGACGAGGAAGATTAATTTGGATGAAGACTGCCTGCAGCGGTTTAACATCAGCCAAGGGGATGAATGAACGCCGGCAGTCGTTTTCTTATATTATAAATACAATACACCCTTGTCAGGATGATTGCATTCTTCCGACAAGGGTATTTATGATTTTGTAGCAAATGCCTCAGTTTCCAGCCCAAACGTCCAATATATTCGAAGCCACTCTTTCCCACGTGAAATTCGATTCTACAATGCGGCGTCCGTTTAATCCCATTTGACGGCTTTGCTCCATATTCGACAGCAGTTGGTTCAAGGCTCTTGCATATTCCGCCGGATCTTCCGGGTTCTTGACCAGCAGACCATTACTGCCGTTTACAATTTCCGGATTTCCTCCTCTCGCCGTCGTGACAAAGGGCAGCCCGGCGGCCATGGCTTCATAATGCACTCTAGCCAATGGTTCCTCCCAAAGGGAAGTACAAACAAATACATCACCGGCAAGATACCATTGATGTACTTCATGTGCTTGAACATACCCGGTTGTAATGACAGGGATGGGTGATCGTTCAGCTAATGCGCGAACATAAGCGATATAATCGCTGATTCGATTGTCACTATACCAAGCTCCGCCAACGATAACGAGTGCGGCATCGGAATGCTGCAGCTGGGACATCGCTTTAACAAGGACGTGAGGTCCTTTATTTCTCGATAGTCTGCCGACGAAAAGAATCACTTTTTTAGAGTCAAGGTTATTCGCTGCCCTGATCGTTTGGCGTGTTTGCCTTGCGTATTCCGATACTGTCCATGGAGCGAATAAATTCAAATCAACGCCGGAGTATATCGTTCGCAGCTTCGGTGCGGCCTGCGGATAATATTGAACAATGGTCTGACCGATGTAATTGCTGATCGTAACAATGCGTTCGGTCTGCTCCAAGAGAGCAGTTCCCTCCTGTTTGTGAAGCTTTTCAGGATGAAACATATCATTGTGCATGCTGAGAATAATGCGTGATTGCGGAGCCATTTGACGCACCGGCAGCACCAGCTTTGGACGGTTAAAAATATGAATGATGTCATAAACTTCACCGCAATTGTTTAAAAATTCAATGACACCCTGGGCATATATATCGAGCAATCCTTGCGATTCTCTACGGACATAACGTATGCCATTGACGGTTTCATCCTGCGGCAATTCGGGATCATCTCGACCTAAAATGGTAAGCCGATGATGTTTGGCCAACATGGAAGCGACACCGCCGATGTAAGTCTGGATGGCACCGCCTCTAATGTTGGGGACTGGCAATTTTTCTGTACAAATCATCAATACATTCACTTTACTTTCCCCTCCCTAAATTACGCTGACTTCAGCTTTTTTGCTATTTTCTTTTTCAAAGAAGAGGATAACGTTTGGTTGGATGCGGAGGCTCTGTTCACAGTCATTTGTTTTATTTTTTTTCGGTTCGGATCATATAAGGCTACTTTTCGCTGCTTCGAACTGTTGAGAAGATTTGCTTTCTTCGCTGCTGCTTTTTTCATTGAATGATTTTTCTTTTTCTGCTTGGTGATCGTCTTTTTCTTAACCTGTTTTAATTTACCTCCTGTTTTCGATGTCTTTGCGGTAGATGATTTGGACAGCTGCTTCTTTTTCGATTTTATTTTTTTCTTGCTGGAAGAAGCCTTTCTGGTTTTAGAAGACGAGGGTCGTCTCACCTTGATCTTCTTCGTTATTCGCGAAAGTGCTGGAGCGGGAGCGACGAGCGGTGGCACAGAAATAGGGATCTCCATGACAGGTGCAGGCTCTGACACTGTGGTTTCCGAGTAAACAGGAATCGCAGGAATTGGCGCGGGTTCTATGACGGGCAACGCTTCTGCTGCTGATTCAACATAAACTGGAGGCTCAGTGAATAGTGCGGGCTCAGCAGCGACAGGTTCAATAGCGGTAGGTTCAATAGCGACAGGTTCAACAGCTGCAGCAGGTTCAGTGATGACTGGCTGCGCTTCAGGTTGTACTGATAAAGGTGCTGGAGCGAATATGGATTCGTCCACCAGAACAGGAACGATGGTTGCTTCTTCTTCAGGATAATCTCCGGCTGGGTATTGGGTTAGATCCTTTTCCAATTCAGCTAGCGCCTGCCATTTACTCGCTTCGGTCGTTAGTACGCGCTGTATAATGGATTGAAGCTCGAGCGGTATGAATTCTGCAGGATGAAATAGAACCTCTTTCACATGTTTATAGAATTCGTTTGGAAATGCCATGTCAATCCACAGCAGATCGAATGTCTCTTGATCTAGCGGATTGGCCTGATGATAAGCATCAATCATACCGCGGATCCAAGTCAGATCCCAATTCCCCATATCATCCATGGTGCTGGTAATCAATTTGCGAAGATCGCGGATTGGAAAATCGTAGGCGACCCCATCGAGGTCGATAATCCAAATTCCGCCCGGCCCCATTTGACCGTTCGACCAACCATAATCTTGATGTACGAGGCCCCAATATGCATCGCCTTTGGCTGCCATACGCTTATAAGCAGATTGATGGAAGCGTTCAAGATATTGCTTTGCTTGAAGCTCAAAATCGTCTACGACAGACAGAAGCAGTTGGCTTCCCTCAAGCTCTCCGTAAGCTCTGGCGATGTCACGGAACCACCCGATCTTTTGGACAATCTTTTCGTAATACTTCGGCCATCTGTACAGCCTGGATGAAACGGCAGCTCCGAAAGGGGGGATGTAGCCTTTGGAAAGCTTATGAAATTCCCCCAGACCGTAGCAGAGAGCAGAAGCTCCTTCTAGATCAATTTTGGAAGCGGGTGCAAGCTCGATCCAATTGGTCACGATCCACAGCTTTCCGCCGGCTTCCGTACAATTATCGCCTTGCTTGTTGCGAATTAATGCCGGTACTCTCGCTCCTTTCTGCACCAGATATTCTTGTGCTCCCACACTGAACAAGCTCCGCTGCGGCGTTCGATGAAGAACCTTCAAGCTTCTAGGGCCTTTATCGGTGTTGATTTTCCATATTGCGCCGCCTTTATCAGGCTTGGAGGTGATCAGTGTCATGTCGTGGACTTGCATGTCATACTGCTGGATCACCTGCTGAGCAACAGCCTCGACTTCTGGCGGTACATATTGCTCCAAAACTGTATCTGCAGGCATAGCAGCAATGAGGTGATCCCACGGTACTATTTGATAACCTTCCACATTGTTCCCTCCATATCATCCAAAATGGTTTATCCATTCATAGAGACGGCAATGGGCTCTATTTCGGGTGTCTTATAGATTAAAGAGCGATAAAGATCATTGATTTTTTTCGTGATCGGCGTAATGTGAAAATGATTCGCAACCCATTGTTTGTTTCTTTGGACGAGGTGCATTCGATCTTTATCGTTCATCGAAAGCGCCTCTTGTATCTGATTCGAGATCCGTCCTACAGACCACATCTGTTTCGCGCCATGATCACCGAACCAGTTATTCCACGCTTCGCTGTATACTTCTGGACGAACGATTCCGACCTCCCCTTTGCTTCCGACCGCGATGAATGGACTGCCGCACGACATGGCTTCCAGTGCAATTCTTCCGGTTCCAATGACGACATCGCTGGCATGGTAATACGAATGAATGTTCAAAACCTCCCCGCAGTACACAATGGAGTTCGATTTAAATGCGTGATGTATTTCCTCGATTTGCCGTTCAATGTCACTTTGCCTCAGACCGCCGCCGGCAATCATGAGATACACGTTGCGGGTCGGAACCAAATTCATTTCACATACGGCACGTAAAATATCTGAACAAATCTCCGCTTTTTCCCATGTCAATCGGCCTGCATACATGACGACTTTGGCTCCGATAGGAAGCCCTAGCCTTTCCCGTGTGTATTCTTTGTAAGTGATGGAAGGAATGCCTTGGTCATGGATGTGAATGCCGTTAGGAATGAGAAGGGAGGGAATTCCCTTTTTCGCCAGCAGATTGTGGACTGCTGGACTGACGCTGATCAGACTTGCGCCGCCATGAAGCTTTCGCAGAAAAGGTTCCTCATAATATGTTCCGTGAACGGTAAAGACGAAAGGAACATTCATTTCTGCTGCGGCTTGAAGAGCAATTTGGCCGGAAGGAACCTGATGCCCGTGCACAAGATCAATGCGTTCAGAGACGATGATCGATTTGAGAAGTTCTAGATGCTTTCTCCAGCTGGATTGATCCAATTCAAAATGATCGAGGACGAAATCGATCTCATAGCACGGACATCCGAGACCAACAAATGAATCCAGTATTCTGCCTTTTTTACCGGCTACAACGACGGACGTTCCTTGCCGAAGCAGCTCTTTGGTTAGTGAGAGGATGTACGTTTCCGTTCCACCGACGTTGAATTGATCCATGACCATTAATATGCGCGGCGAAGCGGTACGTGTTTCGGGAATAGGGGCAGCCTTTGCGGTTTCTGCTTTAGGCGGCGAAGCATTGAGGAGAGGCGGCTTGCCAATCAATGACGTGCGGCTGCTGTTTTCGGGTCGGCTCGGATGGGCTGCCCTTTTACCGCGATGTGCTGTTTTCATTTTTTGTACACTTTTTTTCCGAGACACGGATGCACCTCCTTTGGTCGCGGCATAGGAATGGTTTACTCATATGCATATGTCATTTAGCCGTTTGCCGATATGTACAGGAGTGGAATTTGTAAAAATCCCTAGAAAATAAGCCATTATCCCAATTTTTCGTCTGCCTCTCGGAATATAGTGGCTTAGGCAGCTGTTTTCTGTAAAAGTCAGGATATGAGATCGTCAACACTTGAATGGGCGAAGTAAGTCTTGAATCGGGAGGAGATACGATTGAAGGCGCTGGATCACAATATGCTTGCTAGGTATGTTTGCCGATATTTTCATTTGGGGGAGTGGAGGGAAACTAAAGGATCTGTCGGCGGCTCCTTTAATCGAAATTTGAAAATTCAATCGAGTCAAAATCACTATATTGTGCGGATATTAAATAAGACCAATACGGCAGAACATCTAAAATATGTTCAGCGCATATTGCTGACGTTGTCCCAGCAAGGCGTGCCAGCCATCGTGCCGGAGACCGCACCAAGTGGAGAACCCTTCGTCTATTATCAGGGGGAGTTAGTGCAGGTGACTCCTTATTGCAGTGCGGAGACATTTTTGTGCAAGCAGAATCAAGTGTACTCGAGTGGATCGATGCTGAGGTCGTTCCATCAAGCGTTAGTGGATGAAGAACCCGGTCCTATGCCTGGCTGGTCGTTTTTTCGCCCGGAGTCGTATTATGAGGATGCGATCCGTCGTTTGCAAAGCTTGTTTACGATTTCCGATTCTGAGCTGTCAGCCATTGAACGCTATCTGGAACGAATATGGCGCAGCTGGAATGATTCGGCTCCGGATTTGCCTGAGACGATATTACATGGTGATTGGCATTTCTGGAATCAGCTGTACGAAGGCAGGATGGTACGTTATATTCTCGATTTCGACTTTGTACAGCACGGAAAACGGATTTTGGATGTGGCTTATACGATGTGGGTCATCTATATGCTGCTCCCTGAGCACTCAGCTAGCTTTGATCATGCTTTTCTAAAAGGATACGGTCCCTTAACAGACGCAGAAGCGGATATGCTGCCAACGGCGATTGCGATCATCGCCTTGTTCTTTTTATGTCAAGCCGCACATGCTGCCAATCCGCAGGCCAAGTGGAAAAGTCAATATGTGAAGCAAGAACCGCTTGTGCGATGGCTGATGGCGGAAGGAGGCCGAAAAATAACACAAATGGCGAAAAACATTGCCCGCCGAACATCTCGCATATCGTCATGAACGGGAAAAACGACTGCTTTGAATAGACTTCGACTGCTGTTTTTCTTACAATAAGAAGAAAACATGAACGAAAGGGCTGAAGGCGTATGATCATGAAGGAGCATCCAAAGATCGGTATGATTGGCACAGGCGTCATGGGGCAGAGTATGGCTGGACATCTGTTAAGTGCGGGCTACACCGTGCATGTATACAACCGGACAAAGCAAAAGGCCGAGCCGCTTTTAGAGAAGGGGGCTGTATGGTTCGATCAGCCTGGAAAGCTGGCGGAGCAGTCCGATATAGTGATTACGATGGTCGGCTTTCCACAGGACGTGGAAAGCTTGTACTTGGATTCTGACGGCATTTTGGCACATGCTAAGCCCGGAAGTATTGTGATCGATATGACGACGTCAAGTCCACAGCTGGCGCAAACCATTTTCGAACACGCGGAACAAAAGCAAATTTACGCGCTGGATGCACCGGTCTCCGGCGGTGACGTCGGTGCGCGGGAAGCTAGGCTGTCGATTATGGTTGGCGGGGAACGGAATGTCTTCGAGGCGGCGCTGCCCATTTTTCAGAAAATGGGACGAAATATTGTGTATCAAGGGAAGGCTGGTGCCGGGCAATATACCAAACTAAGCAATCAGATTGCGGTGGCTTCGACGATGATCGCTGTAGCTGAAGCGCTGGTATTCGCAGAAAAAGCCGGTCTCGATCCATTCGAGGTGCTGAGAAGTATTGAGAGCGGGGCTGCTGGCAGCTGGACGATGTCCAATCTAGGACCAAGGATGTTGAAAGGCGACTTTGCTCCCGGATTTTATGTAAAGCATTTCTTGAAGGATTTAAAAATCGCGATAGAAGCGGCGGAGCAGCTAGGCATTCAGCTGGAGGGCCTGCGTCTTGCCAAAAGGCTGTATGATCAATTAAGTGCGCAAGGGGAGTCCGACCGCGGAACGCAAGTGCTGTACCAGCTCTTGAAGCAGCAGGGCTGAACTTCGGCGAGTTATGGCGGTTCGGGAGGAGTCAAGCAGCCATCTGTTAATGATAAAGTACATAAATGTTGTATGCTGGAGGAACAATGGGGAGGAAAACGATGCATCCTTGTGAAGGAGGAACGATTCCACCATGGTGACCTCAACGTTAGAACACAATGTAAAGCAAAATCCGCAAATTGAGCTGAAGGACCAAGTGGCCTTTGTCACCGGAGCTGGCTCCGGTATCGGCAGAGCGGCAGCTATAAGACTTGCTCAGGCGGGAGCGAAGGTCGCTTTAGTAGACCTAAAGGAAGGCCGCGCCGAAGAGGTGAAGAAGCAGATCCAAGATTTTGACGGAGAGGCGATCGTATGCGATACCGATTTGTCCAATGTAAATCGGGTAGAGGAAGCCATTCAGCAGACGGCGAAACAGTGGGGACGAATCGACATTGTTTTCGCTAATGCAGGTATTAACGGAACGGTCGCACCGATTGAGGATCTCACTTTAGAGCAGTGGGAACATACGCTGTCGACGAACTTAACAGGAACGTTCTTGACTCTGAAATGTGCGCTTCCTTACATGAAGCAGCAGGGCGGGAGCGTCATCTTCACCAGCTCCATTAACGGCAACCGTAAATATTCCGGATTTGGAATGTCTGCCTATAGCGTCTCCAAGGCGGGTCAAGTCGCACTCATGAAGATGGCGGCATTGGAGCTGGCTCGATATCGCATCCGTGTCAATGCGATTTGTCCAGGCGCGATCCAAACCCATATCGGTGAGAACACATTCAAATCCCCTGAATTGGATAAAATTAAAATCCCGGTGAAATATCCGGAAGGCAGTCAACCGCTGGAGCACGGGCCAGGCAGCCCGGAGCAGGTTGCTGATTTAGTCGCATTTCTTGCATCCCCGCTGTCCTCGCATATTACGGGAACCGAGATCTATATCGATGGGGCGGAATCCTTGTTGTAGGTCTCACGCCGCAAACATGCACGATAAAAAACCTCAGGCCGAGTCGGCCTGAGGTTTTTTATGAACAGATGATGGCGAAAAAATGCGAAATTCGTAAAATAAAAGGACAAATATCATTGAAATATATCGAATATTTTAATAAACTGAAAATAATTAGTAATTTATCGACAATAGTCCTAGTTCCTATGATCTTGTTTCAATAAAGAAAAGGAGTGAAGAGGATGAGTTCCTCTATGCTGAAGCTGAATGATCAATTGTTGATTGAAACTTACGAGTTGGCCGTCCAAGTGAAGTGTGAGAAGGCGTTTATTCAATTGCTGCTCGATGAAATAAAGCGGCGGGGAATAGCACTTCATCCTTCGTTTAAGTGGTCCGAGTCGGATGAAGTTCGTGAACATCAAATAGAGTATCGCGCGTCTCGTTAACCCAGTCTTAAACTATTTACTGGTCCAGAAGTTCGCGATAAATCTTTAGAAGCTTCGGAATCACCGCGCGGCGGTCGTGAACCTTCTCCACATATTTTCTTCCCATTTTCCCCATCCTTTTCCGCAATGGCTCTTCAGTCAGCAGCAGTTTTAGCTTGTAATACAACTGCTCCGGATGGGCTGAGGCGACCGGAATCGGGATTTCCGAACGCTTCTCTATATCCGGACGAATATAACAAATGACAGGCTTCCCTAAGGCCATTGCCTCTACACTCACATTGCCATAGGCTCCGCATAAAATCTGGTCAATAACAATATCCGCTTCATGAAAGCAGTCTATAATTTCCTGACGGCTCATCTGCTCCAGCAAACGAAACTGAAACGGAATTTCCTTTTGCAGCATTTCGACAGCAGCGATGATTTGGCTGGTTCCTTTAAAGCGTCTGCTCGTGGGTGCATGGACGACGAGCAAATCCTTTTTCTTTGAACGCCATTTACGAATTGGTTTCACACGACTTGTATCAATAATTCTTGGGAGAATATAGACTTTTTCATAATAATCTGAAACGTAATCATATAACTCAAGGTCTTGTACGATTGCGGTGGATATATGTTTTGAGAAGAATTGCAGATTCTGAATGATCTTTTCGGTTGGCTGAGAATCTCCCGTATATACGTACGGGTTCATTTTTAACGCTTGCTCCGGAATACGAACATCATTGCCCCGATGATGCATGATGACTTTTTTGCCTGCATCAAGGACGTGTAAAATATCCGTCTTGTCTTCGAAGATCGTATATCCCGTATGATAATGAAAAATATCAAAATGATGAATCAGCAGTTCCATATGAGAAGCCATTTCATAGGAATCGATTTGAACTAATTTTTTATCATAGCCAAGGTAGTGGGTCGGCCGCCAATTGAAGCCGATGGCAGTCTCACCGTAGTCGTTAATCCCTCTGCAAAGCTCGCTGACCTGATTCCCTACTTCCAGCGGCAAATGCAATACTTTCATAGGCTCACTTCCTCTCTGATGTTTTGCTCCTCATTTCATGAAGCGGAGGATGTTCCCCATGATTGGCAATACCGACATCATTTCCTGTGGCTTAAGATAGAAGCATCGGTGAATAATCGGACCTGCACCGCCGGACCGGATATAATGTGTAATCCATTCTTTGTAAGTTTCTATATGCCCAGCACGGAATCGTTTTCCGATCCCATAAACCATTTGCAGACCGAACTGATGGACTAAAGCGGATTTGCATGCATTTCTTACCCAATCTTTGGTGATGGGTCCAGAGCCCGTATAATTCGAAAATAGCGCAGCCTCATCGAATCCAAGCCCGCTCCATTCTTGTACCCGGGCTCCGCTGTAATTGGGCAACCATAATGACCGAAGCTGCATCGAATGAATAACGTCGTTGATACCTTGGACGACAGGAATATCATTTTCATGGACAGATTCCCGCCCCCATATAAATCCCGACAATTGTAAAGATGTTGCTGCAGGCGATGAAGCAAAGCGCGAAGTGAATTCTTCAATCCAAACTTTGACGGCATCAATGCGTTCTTTTGTATCTATATACATCCAATACACTGGATAAGGGAGCATGATCCATACTCGGAAAGGTTCAGGTTGAAGTTGCGACAAACGCCCTAACGAATCCAGCCAGCGGTCGTTTCCTAGAAGTTCATCGGTCCACTCCGCCCAATCGGCGGGATGAGCAGGTGTTAAGCTGGCACCTAAGCCGCATATATATTTTCCGGATCGTAATTGTACGGGTTTCAGTAAAAATTCTGTAAACAGCGACTTGCTTTCCGAGGGGGCAGGATATGTCGTGAAAGGAGATAATTGCTCTACCGGCCATTGCATTTCGACTTTTCTAACGGGACAGAAGGGACCTTCGAGAATCAAAATATTCCTCAACGGCTTCAACCCCCTTGAGATCTTATAATTTTGAATAGATTTGGACTAGCTGACGGGCAATCATTTCAGCATCATGAACCTTCTTCACGTATGCTCTGCTTTTCTTGCCGATTTTCCGCAGCTGTTCCGGCTGTTTCAGTAAATCGGACAAAACCTCCTTCATGTTGTCTGGGTTGGCATTTACGATGGGAGGCGCGACCGGATTGTGTTTCAATACATCATCCCGAATATAGGCAACGACGACTTTCCCCATAGACATGGCCTCGACACTTAGCATTCCATACGATCCGCATAGAATTTGATCGACAATAATATCCGCAGAAGCATAGGCTTGCAGTGCTTCGGCATGACTCATTTTCTCCACACGGATATATTCGAAACGATATTGTTTTTTTAAATCATTGATAGCTTTCTCTACAAATTCACTACCCTTAAAGGCTTGATTCGTCGGGGCGTGAATGATTTTAGGTATTCTCACCTTTTCTTCCGGAAAGCGAACCGGGAAGCGTTCGACATGACAAGCCAAGGGCAATACGTGTACTTGGGCGTAATAATCTTTCACATACGGAAACGTTTCATAATCCTGGACAATGGCATGTTCAATATATTTAGACAAGTATAATAATCGTTCGTGAATCTGTTCATCGGTTAAATAGCTGGGGGGCAGCGGATAAGGGTTCAATTTGGATACCATGGCTGCCTTTCGCACGTCGTTTCCCCAATGATGCATAATCATTTTTTTGCCGGCCTGATGAATTAAAGGGAGATCTTTATTTTGGAGGTAGAGCGAATTTCCGTTATGGAAATGAAAAATGTCACAATATTGGAGGAGCGGGTCCAGCATTTTGGCTAATTCATATGCGTCGGTTTTGACGAGCTGATCACCAAAGTTAAGATAATTATGAAACCAGTTGTATCCGTTAGCAGTCACTTCGAGTTTTTTTAAGCTTTGGCATAAAATTTCCATTTGCCCAGCAATTTCGGTTGGTGCATGTATGATTTTCAATTCCAGCCCTCCATGGGTTCATTTTCAGTTGCTGATAGCTTATCTTATTCACGGCCAGAACCGATGGACAGCATTTATGATGAAAATGGTTGATTGTATCAGGAGTTCTAAGGATGGATGTCATATGATAGGGGGTGAGGAATGAAAGGAGGGGAAAGGCTTTGAGCGCCTTGCCATATGGTTATTTTAAGCCTGAGGAAGCTGGTGTGCAGAACCACATTGCTGTGATCCGCTGCGGTGGTTTAAATTCAAGCGATCGCATTCTATGGAGTAAGGAGCAACTGGCGCCTTATACAGCTTACCGATTGGACGGAAAAGCGATAGATCGCATGTTCGGCGGATATATATTTTACGGCATTCGAACCACCCTCAATGAGAGAATGCTGCATCCCATGTTTATCGGGTTTAAGAGACCGTCAAGGAGGAGGCATTGGAGACAGTGGATTGAGGATCTGTTTACGCCGGGTTATAATTTACAGGCCTTGTCGGAGCTAACGGACTTTATCATACCGGACGTCTGGATTTCACTTCCCTATCCGCATCCGATGAAGACACAGTTTGGTGCTGTACATCAGCGCGATCTCAATTTTCAAAAGGACGAAGATCGGTTGGAGGCACTGGACTGGTGGATTGAACAGTTTATGAAAAGGTGGAGCAGAGAGCGATCACTGTATTCTCGCTTGCATTTGAGAGGTTTTCTTTGGCCGAAGGAAGCGGTTCTTGTAAAGGAAGAATCGTTTGTAAGCCAGGTAAATACGATGATCCATAATCGATATGGGCAGAAAACGATGTGGCTCCCTAATTACGGTTCGTACGGAGTTATGGATTGGAACAGCAAAGGCTTTGATGTCGCTGCGATCAATAGCAATTATTACGGCCATAACAGCTATGGCGTAGATTGGATCACGAATGCGAGCCATTTTGCTAAAGCGTATCATATGGGCATGCAGGTGAACATCGGGAGAGGCTATGCTTTTAGCGATGATCATGTACAGCACTATTTCAGCTTAGGTTTGGATAACAAATTGAAGTATATGAAGGAATCGCTGATGGTGTACCAGTTTCATAACGAAACAGTGGATCAAATGATGGTGAATGACATGGAGCGTTATATACAGCTATACACCTTCATCAAAGGGATTTATACGGGGTAGAGAAAACGAAGCAAGCATCTCAATGCATTTTGAAACTGAGTTTCGAGCATTTATTCGTTTAAATAATGAAAATTGATCGAAAAAAGAGCGAAGTCATTGTGTGTATGATACCACGTGATTTCGCTCTTTTTTCAATCTTGTTATCGACTTAATCTAAAAGAAGTGTCTTCGTTCCCGGCAGGTTTGATTCAATCTGATTAAATCAATGGCACACTATTCAATAAGTGATGCCTGGATAATTGACTTTTGCATAAATGCCTTTGATAAAACTATAAATGCGGATATAGTCCACGAATCGCTGTTCATAAATGGTTCTCACCGTTTGATTCGGAAATTGGTAAGCAATCAGGGTTTTCGTCATATATCTTTTGTACTCAGGCAGACCGAAATTAAGGTAGTCCAATAAATGCACATCGTTGTAAACAAATCCTTTTCCGAAAATAACTTGCATGCCGGTATGATAAATTTGGGCGAAGTCGCTCGTATGCTGAATCCATTCCATGCCATAAGGAGTGTTGCCATAGTAATTGGGATTGACTAACGTCACATCAAAGCCTAAAGTGCTGGAGTCCACAATACCGTATGTCCCATAATTGGGCAGCCAAAGGGAGTGAGCTCCTTTTTCCTTGACGTACGCATTATATCGCTTAGCCAGCCCCGTGTCACCCTCGTCTACAGATTCCCTTGCCCATAAAAAGCCGCGGAAGTTTAAATGGCTCAATACAGGTTGCTCAGCATTCCACCGCTGCATAAAGAGATCAATCCACCATTTCACGGCTTGAAAACGATCCTCTTCATCTCGAAAATCGAGCATCTTGCCATTCACTACGCCAAATTGCTCCTGGAAGTGGTGCGGGTAAGGAACGGATACCCAAACATCTAACGGTCGATTGGCAAGCGATTGCAGGGCGTGCAGATTTTCTCCTCCGCGAAACAGGGTGTTGATCCATTCTTTCCAATCTTCCATATCCGGCAATTCCCCGAAGCCCATATACAGAGGGTACAGATATCGATCTTTGCGGCAGCTGATCGCGTTAAACACGAATCCGCCGAACATTCTGTCAACCCTTTTGCCCTCGAGAAGATACCATACAGCAGGCTCTAACTCTTTTTCGGTCCATTTGACATCATCTTTTTCGGAAAGTCCGCCACAAGGGAGAACGCATAGATGATTATGGATGTTCAACTTGTCAGGTGAGAGATAGCATAAAGATTCATCGGTTTCTGGCATCGGGTTACCCACGCCTTTCTCATTAAATTACATTCTTAAACAGCATATGAGCAAGCGTTATATTTCGTTTATAGTGAAACAACCATTTTTACCGCATGGCGAACCAGTCAGTCAAGCATGAATAAACTGATAAGGAGAATTTATGACAGGGGGAATCATGCTTGAGAATTGTACATCTGCCTACAGAATTAGCCGGACAAATGAATGCATTATGTACCGGACTTCGTCAAGCAGGCATGAGCGTAAACGGATATAACTGGTTCCGGAACAACATTAAATATAAGGGGAAAATTGTGCATACGGATGGATACGAGATTGCAAAAATCATAGATCCCCTCGTCAATAATTGTGATATTTTTCATTTTCACAATGGAAATTCGGCGTTGATGGAATACAGGGATCTGCCTCATATTAAAAACGCAGGTAAAAAAATGGTGATGCATCATTGGGGTTCGGATGTTCGCGCACAAAAGTGGGTTAAGCAGCTCAATCCATACCCTCTCCCGCCAAGCTATTTAAAGGACGAACAAATGCACGAACGTTTATTAATCACTTCATCCTACATCGATCATGCCATCGTGCAGGATTATGAAATGGTCCCTTATGTCCAAGATTACTATAAACATGTTCATGTTCTCCCATTAGCCTGCGTCGTCGATCGATTTATACCCGTTTATCCTGATCCGGCCAATCAAGTTCCTGTTATTGTTCATGCGCCGACGAATCGAAAAATTAAAGGAACCGAGCATGTGGAACGGGCCATCGATGAGTTGAAAGCCAAGCATTCGTTTGTGTTTCGACTTGTCGAGAAGCAGACGAACGAGGAAGCGCTCAAAACTTATTCCAGTGCTGATATTGTAGTAGATCAAATGTTAATAGGAACATACGGAGCATTAAGTGTGGAAGCCATGTCTTTAGGAAAAGTCGTGGTTGCATTTATCCGTGACGATGTGAGGAGAAAATTACCGCCTGAATTTCCTATTGTAGGGGCTACGCCGGAGACACTCCGTGATGTGCTTTCTGAATTAATCCAAAATCCTGCAAAGCGTCATGAAATCGGGATGGCCAGCCGAAAATTCGCGGAAAATTACCATTCCGTAGGTGTAGTCACGAAACGCCTGCTTCAAATTTATAACCAATTATAGGTGGACAAAGAGAGGTGCGGCTTCGCTTTGGAAAAATCCAAATATAAGATTATTCATGTTCCGTTGGAGATTGCAGGACAAGTTGGGATGATATGTGACTTTACCAAAAAGGCCGGTCATCATGCTGCGGGGTACAATTATTTTCCGAACACGCTAAAATATAATCGAATCTATGAAGTGAGCGGGGTAGAGCAAGTCAAAATATTGGAGCCGGCAACGAAGGTTTTCGATCTTTTCCATTTTCATAATGGATATACGATTCTTCCGGGATTTAAAGATGTAGAAATGATCCGGGACGCAGGAAAAAAGATGATCATGCATCATCGCGGGAACGACGTTAGGTCAAGGAAACGCTCGGCAAGGTGGAACGGATATGATAATCCTTATGTGTATGCGGAAGGGTCGCATCCGGATGCGGATATCGATCGGAATTTGCGTTTTTTCGCAAAGCATATGGACGCTGCGATTGTTCAAGATTTTGAGTTGTATCACTATGTTATTGATTACTATGCAGCGGAAGGGAAATCCGTATATATGCTTCCAAGGCTGATTGATCCGGCAAAGACCATTCCGAGTTATCCTTCTGTCCATAATAAAAGACCGCTTATCGTCCATGCACCGACGAATCGTTTGTTCAAAGGATCGGATATTGTCATTAAAGTTGTAGAGCAATTAAAAAAGGAAATTCCGCTGGACTTTAAGCTGATAGAGGGAATGAGCCACGCGGAGGCGCTGCGATTATATCAGGAAGCAGATATTATCATTGATCAGATCCTTTGCGGTGCATACGGGAATTTGAGCGTGGAAGGGATGGCATTAGGGAAGGCAGTCATCTGCTATGTGAGACCGGATATTGTCGCGACGCTGCCTTCCAATTTCCCCGTTGTTTCAGCGAATCCGGATACGCTGTATGACAGGTTAAAGGAATTGGCACTCGATTCAGAGCGCAGGCATACGCTCGGGAGGATGGGCAGAACCTTCATTGAGCAGTATCACGACGGGGACAAAATCATTCCAAAGCTGCTTGCGATCTATGGTCATATATTACAAAAATAAGCAGCCTTAGGCTGCTTATTCTATTATGGCTTTAGCCAGTTGAGTGCGTGAAACGCGCGAAACAGAAAACCACCCGCTATGCGGGTGGAGGGTTCTAGGGTTTGACCAACAAGACCATTCCGATAAAATTGAGATGTTCAGGCTCAAT
>NZ_JBHSQV010000030.1:0-6022 GCF_042658665.1 Marinicrinis lubricantis | reverse complement strand
GAAGTCGCTTCAAAAGCAGGGAAAAAGCTTTCCACTCTGATTCAGTGTCAATTACAGCAATGGATCTCTGCTTTACCCAATTACATCAAGGCTTATCTGCCTATTCCAAGCTGCGAAAGTTGAGTTAATATCTTTGAACGTCCTCTAAAATCGAGGCCTACATTTTGGGCCAAACTAATTTTTCGTTTAAATATGTTTTGAGCCCGATCTTCTACAAGCAATAGAGATTGAGTGTCTGGGTTTAATACATGTGTTAATAACCTCAACCATTCTGGTTCGAAATCCTGTCCTTCGTCAATCAGAATAGCATCATATGTAGGCAATATGGCCTCTTTCCGTTCTAATTTTTCAATGATTAAAGGTATGTCAGTATCCTTAATTTTCAAAGTCTTCATAAGCCACTCATGGAACGTGTATACCTCAATCTTACTGCGGTGCTCATGCAATTGACTGTTTGCCTCTCCAGATACAAAATCAAACAAGTCTTCAGGTTCATCGATCATATGATCTATAATCCTTCTTAGATTCCGCGAAAGCGGTATGGCATAACAAAGCACGAGTATCTTCCAATCAGGATTTTCTTTTAATAGCATTTTGGCCCTGCTAGCCAGAATTAATGTTTTACCACTCCCCGCAACACCTCTAATAAGGCGATGCTTGTCTCCAATTTGCTTTGCTAAACTTTCTTGGTGCAAATCCATGGCTTTAATATTGTGCATCGAAAGCAATAGTTGGTCTTGGTAATAAGTCGGCTCTTTGAACTCCGCACTAATTCTCACTTCAGGGAACAGGTGATATCGTATGGCTTGAATATCCGCATCTGACAGAATGTTTACCTTTCGATTAAATACGGTGAACATCCCTAGGATTTTTTCAATCAAATGATCTTCGGAAAATGCTTCATCTTCCGGATCAATCTCATCACGAGTTAGCATAAAATTCATAGGAATAACTCGATGTAATTGATGTTTAACAATATGTGTTTGTTTTAGCCTCGTAAATACAGCTCCAAAACCGTAGGGAAACTTAAGGTGACCATGAAACTGACCACCTAGTTGAATGAGGTTCTTGTCTTTCTTTAATAAATTCACAACATGAAATGTATTCTCTCTAGCTTGTTTATATGGATTTTTAACCGTCTCAAGCGTGCCAGCACTGCTATATATTCTCCATTCATCTGGATAAAGTTCATGAAGGGTATTAACGTTATAGTCTTTCACTTCAAGAACAACTAAACCCAAATCTGGCCCGATGATTACAAAATCAGGATGTCTGCCGTTGATATCTGGTTCATAGTAAACAATATAATCATCAGGTAAATGATCTTTAAGCGTGCCGAATAAAGTTCGTTCACCAGCAGTAGCTTTCCTTGGAATGGTTTCCGGTATCATGTATGCCATCAGGGTGCCTCCCTAGTCGATGAAGTAATCATTTCCTGCCAAAGTCTGCTTTTATTTCGCCCCAAGCTTCAGTATGCCACTTCAATACTTTATTCTCATATGTGTTTGATTGGAGCCATTTGACCGCTCTATCGGCAAGATCCCATATTTCTTTCGTTGTTTGATCTCTCTCGAGATTAGAGCCAACTTGTTTCCTTTTTATCCAACTAAGTGCGGTCTTGGAATCGGAATAAACGGTCTTATTACTTCCCTTTTTCTTCAAATACGCTAATCCGTGTACAATAGCAATGAATTCACCCAGATTGTTTGTTCCTTTTTGGATAGATCCATGATAAAAAGGATTTCACCTGTTTTTGTATCTACTCCTTTGTATTCCACGATACCGGGGTTACCGCTACAACCGACATCGACACTTATACTATCCATATCAATGTTTTCAATGACATCTCCACCAAATAAATCTGTTTGTTCTCGAACTGGCTTTGTTTCTGCATTCTTTTTTCCCCAGTGCATTTCCCAGCCATCATTCAACGCCTGCTCTGCCTCTTTTTTAGAACTAAATGATTTATATTTTGCTTCAAAATATTTATTAACCTGCTCCTGACATTCAGGCCAAGTCGTATATATCCCCGGCTTTCGTCCTATCCAAACAAACAACATAATATTTTTGCCTCGCCACTAAATCACCTTCACTATATATTCCAAAAATTAACTTATTTAAATTTCGACAAGAATTTTACTATTTCCTCTTACATTTCTAAAAATACTAGTAAAAAAAGGAATTGTGGTGCAGGTCCAAATTCCCATATATATAGTACATACTATAAATCATAGCATGCACAACAAACTGCGGATCACATTTTCCGTCACTAGCTATCCCCTTCGTTCTACTACTCGCGCAATAAATTCACTTTATAGAAGCTGCTATTAATTTAGGAATACAGACCGCTATTGCTTGCCATTTATTTGGCTTTTGCATTGATGAAGTAGACGACACCATGCTGCCCGCTGGAATAAATAGTATTTTTAATAAAGTAACACCTCACAACTTTAAATAGGTTGAGTTCACACTATATAACTGTATAATTGTTATAACGATTGAATATAATGATAAGGAGAGAAGTTCTATGAATAGGATGGTTGAAATGGAAAGAAAAGTGACCAAATTTGGAAACAGCTTAGGCATAACCATGACTGACGCTTTGAAGCAAATTGGATTGGATCAAGGCGATATTGTCAGCATAGATGTTAACCCTGAATCAGGAGAAATAATAATTAAGAAGTCAACAAAGGTCTCCTTACCTGAGGGAATAAGTGCAGACTTCATGGATACTTTGACGAATGTCATTGAAGAATACGATCAAACGCTTCGAGGACTTAAAGACAGATGACATCCATCCGCTATTTATCCGTCCAAGAAGTAATAGCAATTAATGTAGCCATGATACAACGATATAGCCCGGGGGAACAAATTGGGGTTAAAGAATCTGGATTGATCGAATCGGCCGTCCATCGACCTCAATCTTCTGCCTTTGGCGAAGATGCTTATTCTACTATTTTCGAAAAAGCCGCAGCTTTGTTCGAATCACTTGGTCAAAATCATCCATTTCACAATGCAAATAAACGAACTGCTTTTACAGCATTGGTAATATTCCTGCGATATAATGGTCTACACTTTAAAATGGATACAAAAAAAGCCGAGGATTTTACTGTAGATATGGTCAATCATCGTTTTCATTTTCAAGAGATGGTTTCGATTATTGAAGCTCACTGCATCATGTTGCATAAATGACAAACAAAAGCACCGTCCTCATGCGGGTGGTGTTCATCATGGTGAAAGCCAGGGGAGTGTCCATTTCTTGATTAACTTACCGAAGAAGTGATTCATGTATGCAAACCTTAGCGGTAGAAATAGACGCCGTGCTCCTTCGCTGTTGGCATTATCACAGATGTAATTCACTCGCTACCTGCGCGCGGGACTGAACCCTGGGTTCGACCCCTCTTGCAATTCTATGTAAAGCAAAAGTCCAGACCTTAAGGTCTGGACTTTTGACTTTAATGGAGGCGAGGGGAGTCGAACAGGCGTACCCTATCTCCCGCCATTACTTACCATGTCCCGTGATGTCCCGCTGTGTAACGCTTTGTTCAAGATCAATTTCTTATTTCGTCCCATTGATTCTTACCGCTTATTATCAAGATTTATGGCTTTCGTCTACAGTTGTCTACAAGGAGTGGACAGGAATCGGAGCAGAATCCATCATTCATTATTTCGTACTATGGCGTTCACTATGCATTATACCTTTGGGAAATAGTAAAGGCGAATGCACCTTAACTTAGGAGCATCGCCTTCGGATAACTTAACTTGATAAAATCTTACTCATGACACTCATCTTCTATGTGCGTGTTATCGAACATGTGGGTATATATCCTGCTTGTTGTACCGATATCCGAGTGACCCATAATTTCGGATATTGCCTTTAAATCAACGCCTGCCTCATACATCACACTGGCAAAGGTATGCCGTAGATCATGTAATCTGATTCTCGGAAAATCATGCTTTCTTAAAAAATCCAAGAAGTGTTCAGATACAGAATTCACTCTGTATGGCTTCCCATCATCACGAACGAACACATAATCCGAATCATTGTACAGATCACCAAGCAGTTCCTTCTGCTTTTCTTGCCAAGCTTTATGGGCAACCAACACATCATAGACTTCATCAACAATATGTATTGTCCGCTTGCTCTTCTCAGTCTTCGGTTCTTTTACTACATTATTGTCCTTCCCAGCGGCTGTGCGAACTTTTACGATGTGAAGTCTACGTTTCTCCAGATCAACATATTCCCAACGCAACCCTGTAATCTCTTCCCGCCTTAATCCCAGACAGGCTGCAAGGTAATATATAAAAGGCTTGCCAATAGATAGAGGACTCAGCCAAGAGGATCTAGCTGGATTGCGCGAAGTTGACCGTTCTTACATATCAATGATCGAGGTCGGAAAAAACGAACCATCCGTCACCAAGATCTTTCAACTTTGTGATGCTCTCCAGATAAACCCTTCCAGTTTCTTAAGACTTGTTGAAGCCGATCTGAAAAAGCTGGGCGACTCTGAATAATCACATAATGGAGTGGAAGCTGTGGTCGGCTCCCACTCCAATATTTTTTATCCTGAGATGAATTCTTGCAACTCCTTTACATTCGCCATCCCGTCTCGGAATCCTGCAACATACATGGCTTCTTTTTCCATAGCATTGCGGTAGTTCAGAGCAGATTCCCATTCAAGAATGATCCGAAACTGGTCGTAGCTCAGTTGCTGTTTTAATAGTTGATCGAACGAATACTGACTCTCAATCAACGCAACTATATCTTTTCCTTGGCTAACAGTCTTCGCATGCTCATGAAACCGTTGCTCCAGTGCAGGTTGCATCCATGCTGGACATGATTTGATTGATATAAAAATCCCCTCCTCAAGTAGTAGTTTATTGATGTTACCGTAGAAAGGGATAATATTCCAGTATTTACTAAATCACGCAATATGCTGGATTTTTTGCGATGGCTTCATTTGAGTAATTAACATTTGCCTTTCTGAACATAAGGTCTCAATTTCTTGGATAATTCATTTGAGCAATAGTGTCACATCTCCGTCTTTACGCACCATCAATATTAGACACTCTACATGTATGGATCGTCAACAAGATAGAAGAGTGATTTTCTCAATGGTTCGGCTTTGTCGGTTGATGCAGCAATCCCAGGAAAACTTTCGCCATGATGGAGGCGTCAAGCGGTTCACGATACAAATTAGCATGCAGCAGACACCCATCCAAATAGGCATAGAACGTCTTGGCTGTCTCCCATGCGTTCAATTCGGCCGTTTGGCAGTTGATCGAATGGTTGCTTTTGCTCTATCATATAGAGGACACCTCTTCTGTTTGGTAGTGTGGAATTCGACACTCTTACCTTACCAAACGAAGCGGTGTTTTTCTATGTCGTCAAGCATTCGATCTAATCGATCACAAACTCATGCTGCACTTGCCATTAACCCGATTTTGGCTCTGCGAAAGTTGAGTTAATAATAACTATCGAAGACTTATTCTTTAAGATTTCTAAACTATCTTCTTTATATGCATTATGTTGAAACGATATTACAATCCTATCCCTTTTGCAAGACTCCGCTAGACAATGCCCATAGGGTGGCAAATTATCATGTCCTAAATGTACATAGTGGTCCCTGTTACTATGCAGAGGAGATAACGACCAAAAAGGCTCTTCAGAAGTAAGCCTTTGAATCATTTGTTTAAATGCTCGTATTTCACTTGAAGTTCGTGAACGATTATCCTTCATAACATCGTATAACGTGTCTCGTTGAGTAACACTTCTCATATATAATTCATGATGTCGCAACAAAACAACATCATCTGCTTCTTCGATGAGCTTATGTATTTTTAACATTGGTAACAATGAATCTAGGAAAATATCCACTGTTTCAAATTGTCCATCGGTAGCGTCAAGAAATTTGTGTAAATAGAAAAACCATTTCTTGTAGATGCCGTTGTTTAGTCGGTGGTTGTGAACATTGCTAGAAGTTCAGCGCGTGCCTGGTCAAAGCCGGTATGGCAACGAGTT